>CANNMN010000019.1 GCA_947505885.1 Rickettsiales bacterium | reverse complement strand
CTTGTTCCTTCAACCCATGAAGATGCTCTCGATTACGTTCTAGAAAAGCTCGATTTGATTCTGGTGATGACAGTTAATCCTGGCTTTGGCGGACAAAAATTTCTCTCGTCACAATTGAAAAAGATCGAAAATATTAGAAAAAAAATTGAGAGAAGTGGTAGAAAAATCGAGCTCGAAGTTGACGGTGGAATTAATGAAGAAACTTCTAAGCTAGTGGTCTCCGCTGGTGCAGATGTTTTGGTTTCTGGCTCCTACATCTTTGGTTCGAAAAGTTATTCAGAAGCGATTTTTAAACTTCGCTCTTAACGCTCGTTACCCACTTATTTCCAGCCGTCATCTTAGAGAATAATCACCTACTGCGACTGCGTTATCCTGGATCCCCGCTTTCGCGAGGATGACGGCTGGAAGATCTAAGAAAATACAACAAAATAAATGAAATACGTAATCTACGGCTTAGGCATTTCTGGTCTTTCGGCTGCTAAATATTTGAAGCAGACTGGCAGAGAAGTTATCACAATTGATGACAATAATTCAGGAGAAAAAAATCCCGACGAAATTTCTTACGACTCAAAAACCGTAATTAGTCTTTCTCCCGGAATTCTTCCTACACATAAAATTTTTGAGATCGCCAAAAAAACTGGCGCTGAAATTGCTTGCGACATTGAGATTTTTTACCGACTCAATTTCCAAAATAACTTCATCGCCATTACGGGAACTAATGGCAAATCTACAACCACCTCACTCACCGGTTTTATTTTTAAAGAATTAGAAGTTCCTTCTGCGATTGGTGGAAACATTGGCATTCCTTGTTTTGACTTGCCCACCTCTTTTGAAAAAGGAGTTGGCGCGAGCTTCGAACAATCTTCCTCAACCACTGAAAAGCCTAATCACCATTTTTCTAAGGGTGCTTACATATTTGAAACTTCCTCTTACCAACTTGATCTTCTCACCAAAACTCACTTCAAAATTGCTGCGCTGTTAAACATAACTCCGGATCACATTGATCACCACGGCTCGATGGAAGCTTACATTGAAGCAAAAAAGAAAGTTTTTCAAAATCAGACAGAACAAGACTTTGCCCTGATTGATATCGACAATGAAAATTCTAAAAAAGTTTTTGAAGAATTTAAAAATGACAAGAACTTCCGTGCAAAACTGATTCCGATCTCGACCAAAAAAATTCAGGAAAATGGTCTTTCGCTAATCGGCGGAAAATTGGTTAATAAAATTTTGGGCGCCGATTCACATCTTGAGCTGAAATCGAAATTTTTGCATGGCGAGCACAATGATCAAAACATGGCCTTTGCTTTTGCGATTAGTTACTGCTTTGGCTTAACCGACGAAAAGAAAATAATTTCTGCGATTCAAAAATTTGAAGGCTTGCCACATCGCTGTAAAATTATTGGGCAAAAAGATGGAATTAGATTTATTAATGACAGTAAGGCAACGAATGCCGAGTCAACTGAACCAGCACTTAAATCTTTCAAGAATATTTTCTGGATTCTTGGTGGTCGGTCGAAAGAAGGCGGAATCAAGATTCTTGAGCCTTACTTCAAAAAAATTACCAAGGCTTATTTGATCGGCGAAGCTACTGAAGAATTCGCAAAAATTTTAGAAAAAAACTCCGTAAATTTTGAGAAATGTGGCAATTTGGAAATTGCCTTTAAAGCAGCTTATTTTGACGCAAAAAAATCTAGCCTAACAGAAAAAACGCTCCTACTTTCTCCGGCTTGCGCATCGCTTGATCAATGGAAAAATTTTGAACAGCGCGGTGATTATTTCTGTAAGCTAGTCGATGAACTTAAAAAATCCTGAAACGACAAAGAAAATAGCAAAAAACTTAACCGTTCTTGCTGTCTTAATTTTGAGTCTTTCAACGATTTTTTTTGCACAAAAAACAATTTCAGCCCCCCCTACTCTAGATTGCAGCGCAGTTAGCGGAACTCCGCAGCCTGGAGATAACTGTCTTTATTATTACCCACTGCCTTTGTGCTCGGATGTTCCGGGTAAAACTTGGACTATTCCGACCTCTTCAATTTTAACGGCGGGATCAATTCCAAGTCATCGCATTAATTGTGCGGATCTTTCTGACTTACCGCTTTGTAGCCAAGTTTCAGATACATTAACTGCCTACCCGCTAAAGAATTGCGTCAATGAATGTTCTACAATATCCAATCCAGATAGCGCTCGTGTTCCAGCCAACGTAAAGGGTGTCGATTACGCTATTCACAATAAAGATTGTATTAGGTTTTGTGATGCGCTTGAAGCTGGGGTTACTGCTAATTCCGGAGTGAATTGCGTAGCAAGGTCTTGTCATCAAGTTGCATATGGCGGCATCGGCGCTCCCACTAGTGGTAACGTAGTGCCAAATCCACCAACTAATTGCAATCTTCTACCCTGTAATTTGCTGACTCCTAATGAGTTGAACGAATCTAAATTTTTTGGCGATACTAATACAAGTGGCTACAAGTATTGCGATAATAGTGTGAAGTGCTTCAACTTCACGCAAGCCCAGCTGCCTTATCTAAAGGTTGGCTCCAATTGTAAAATCCATAATTGTCGGGCTGCTTGCGTTAATAATTCAAATGATGATGTCTCAATAATTTTAGCTAAAACTTCTGGCTATATTTCGGATTACCAAAGACTTATCAATGGGAATTATGCTGTTGGTTCTTTGTCTGAGCCAATCTGCACGCCGACCTATTGTAAGCCAATAGTTCAGGTTCCTTATCGCTGTGATCCACAACCCGATCCTAGTCCAGTTATACCTAATGTCGCATGCGATTCTACTGGAACTGGTCACACCTGCTCTAACGGCTATTGTTACGCAACAATCGATTGTAATTTGGATGCCAACGCCAACTCAATAAATTGCGCTACCGGAGGAACCAGTAGTCAAGTCGGTACAATCAATGATAGCGGTATTAACTCATGGTTTTATCGTCCATATCCCGTGGATACCGCTTTGAATAACAACGGAACCGTCAAAGATTTTCACACTGACTCTTCTTTCTCATCTGACAGTGTTGGTTACGAAGTTAGTCAGATGAGGGATTATGGCTTTGGTTCGCAAGCTATGTTTGAAATTGATTTCAGTTGGCTGGGTGGGGGCAAGGTGAAGGTTGATATGGGTTACATGCATTCCAGTGTTTTTGGTGACGGACCTAGGTCGCCTGGTATGAAACCCAAGATTACTAATCCCAATCTCGGCGATCGCGGCTTTGGCTTTGGCTACCTTTGCGACATGCATGCCAATATTTATAACAAACCAAGATACGATACAGCTTACCATTCTGGGTATGTAGAGACAAATTTTACCGACACTGACGCGACTCACACTTTGGAAGTATGTCTAAGATTCACCAATATTCTCGCCTTCGATCATTCTTGTGGTAAAAGAGAATGTTCGGTGAGTTGCGTTTTTGCTAGTGATGATGGTCTAGGTTGTACGCAACTTTGTGGATATGACATATGTCGAACTCTAAAAATTAAAGATTCAGATTCCTATCAATGCGTGATGAGCGGAGATATCTTTACGGGCGGAAGTGGCTCAATGATTGGCAATGATTCAGATCGCGATTGCATGGGAACGATTGACGGCTATCTGCGCCTAAGAGCGGTAAAGTATGGTGAATATATCTGCACCTTCCTCGACGCCAAAGGAATTCTAGCTTACAATGCGATCTACCTTAATGGATCAGAAAAATTCGCTGATGGCACTTGCATGTCTGGCACAAATAATGGCGGAACATGTGGAGGCAAAAACACAAATGATGATCCTGGCACAGCTGATAAATGGAGAACCGTGATGAGAATTCGCTACATTGAAAACAAGCTAGCTGCTTCGGAGCCTCAGGGATATCTAAATAAATCTGGTCAATTATTTCCCGCGCAGGAATGCATCAAAGTTCCTCACCGAATTACTGTTCCACCTCTTTACAACCTTGCCAATATTAGCAACTCGCCAAATATTTTTATCCCCCCGCTATACATACTAAATGTATCAACTCGAAAAGGCGGGGGACTCTCATCGATTCCAATAGATCAAACTTTAGGAGATACAGATTTTCATTATCCGGAAATTACTGTTAGCTTTGGCATAGTTACACAAAAACTCAGTCTTGATTTTGATAAAACTGGATATGAAGAACCTGATTCTGCTGATCCTCAAGCCAGTGCAACGATAACTTCCGAACTTTTCAATTCAGCAGAAGTTTTTATACGCAAAGAATATGATGAAGTTGCAGATCGCCCGACTCTATGCCTTTATCAAAAATTTAAGGACTTAAATGGAACTTATATAGATCCAAAAAGAATTAGCTGCGTGAATAGAAACTATCCAGACATTAACAACTCAGCAAATAAAGTTTTACTTCCCTCGATTGATTTTCGTAAACTATTCGCCAGTGCTGATGCAACCAATACTTACAGCAGCTCTAGGATTGCCATACGATATCTTAGCAGTTCCGTTAATGGCGCTACATGCACTTCAGCACAAACTTCTTGCACAACAGACACCCTTTTACTAGCTAATACTGACCCATCTGTTGAAACCTGCGACTCATCTGTTGAAAACCATAAAATTTGTGTAAAACGTGAAGAATGTAGCAAGCTAAATATTGAATGCATTCAGAATGAAATCGATGCTCATAATGCTGAATTAGCAAACCAACCACTAGATTCTTTTTCTATAATTAGGAATCAGTGTAACCAAATCCTTCTTCCATTTTGTAATGCAAAGTTTGGCATTGTGGCTTCATCCGCAGCAACAATCACAAATCAAAATCCGTCTGGGGCAGCAGCAGATCCAAATGCTTACGGCTGGTTTAATGAAATTTGTATTACCTCTGGTTTTTCAACCAAGTTAAAACGCGTTATCTCTTATAAGATTGATAACGGCTCCTTAGGAAAATGCGCAATAGATTTCTCCAAGAAAATTGCCGGCGCTGATTGTAGCGCCGGAGGAAATGCTCCGAACTGTCCTTGTCTGGAATATATTTCTGAAATGAGTCTTACTGCCGATCAAATAGATCGAAATGAAACTCCTCACGAAGCCGGTCTTTGTATTGACATGCCTTTGCCTCAGCTTTGTCCGGCAATTAATCATAATCCCGTTCCGAACTCAAGCCCTTCTGATCCGGATTACATTCAAAGCTCTCTCAATCAAATTGCCTACGGAACCAGCATTTCGCAAATTACTAATCTAGTTCATATTTCTCACCAATATCGCACATTTGGCTCATTATCGCCAAGTATTCCAGTTGCTGGTCACGCTGAATTTTCACAATCAATTTTTGGTTTGAATGATGTACGTGGAACCTGTACCGGATTTTGGAAGCAAACAACAAGCACTAGTGGTTATCAACTTCCTCCAACAGCGAGCTGTCTGAATAACGGAGGAGTGGCATCATGGGGAGCTGTTACCAACTCCTGTGTTCGTTATTCATGTCCAGCAATTTCTACTACCGGCATGGATGTAAATGGAAATTACCAGGGAGGCTACGGCATTTTAGAAGACGGCGAGGATAAAGGCTTAAGCAATGGTTTTGCTAATTGGACCGTGATTGAATCTACCGATTTTCCTGTCAATGCAACATCATCAGGCTGCATCACCGGATTTAAAACTGTTGCAGCTGTCGCCTCGATGTCTAACGAAGAAACTAATGTTGAAAAAGCCGCTCTTTATTCTCAAATTACCGGCTACAGCGTAGTTACTTTGCCAACTAGAAAATGTAATCAACTTGGCACATGGCAAACGACCACAAATAACTGCGAAAGAATTTCCTGCGCGGCAATTAACCAAGACGCTAATGGAAACATTACAAACAGTCCTTCTACTTCTGGCTCTAATCCAGGCGATTCCGCAAAATGGGAATTGTGGTCAAATTCTGGCGGCGCTTCATACCCATCTGTCAATGCTGCGCGCAGCTCAATTTTAGTAAACAATTCGATAGTAAAATCATCGGCAACATCAACAGGAGCTTGTAATAATAAGCTTGGCTTCTTCCGAATTTCTGGTGGCTCAGCTCCGACTAGAGTTTGCGATTCTTTAGGTAACTGGGGGCCAGTACAAAATGCATGCATTACTGAATGTGCTGCGATCACAGATTTAGGCATCGCTTCCACAACCAACAATGGATACGCTTATTGGCACAAGGCGATTAACGTTCCTATTTCTGGCGAGCTATCTACTAATACTGACGGCTGCAATAATCCCTCTTCAAATCCACGTTTTAACGGAACTAATGGAAGCTGCGAAACTACCGGTTTTAACGGATGTGCCTCGGGCTACGTTACTTATCCATATCCAGCTCTACGTGATAAATATGGCGTTACTTATACTCTAATCGATGGCACTAAACCTTCTGACTATAACTACACTACAACAATCCCAAGAAACGTAAATAAGGACACCAGAGACGCAGAAAATCCTGTGCGCACTTGCAAATCTATTGTTGTAGTTGGTGGCCAGGCCAATGTTTGGACAAACACTTCATCAACATGTGTAAATAGCTGCCCGGGCGCCGATATTGATCCAAGAATTAACGTGGGAAAAACTCAACATAAAGCCAGTAGCAATGTCTATGAACCTAATAATAGAGCTAATGGCGTAGTTACTATCAGTTGGCCAACAACTCTCTTCGGCGAAACGGTTTATATTAATTCACCAAGCGAAATCAACTCACATAATGGTTCACAATATTTTTACGGAAGAACAAATGGCCATTATTCTTTATCCAGGAAGTGCAGTGCAACTACTCACAAATGGGAAGATCCGATCGCATATTGTGTTACCAATAACGGCTATATTAAAATCGGTCCGAATAATTCTGATAAAGAGGCTCATGCATATTATGATAACACGAACTCTGGAAGAATTGCAGTTGGATTACAAACAGCAGCCGGAACTTGCAGAAGCGGATCTTACTCGAATACAAGTGGAAGCACCATTGCCTCAAAAGCTACCTGCTCTTACAAAAGCAGCGATAACAAAAACATTGACGAAATCTATTTTAATACTGGTAGCGCTGCTAAATGTATAGCAGGATGCACAAGTGTAGGTGAGGCTAATTTTGGCAACGCAACCAATCCATCAACAAGCGCTAGCACAGCTTACTACTCAGCTGGTACACAATTAAATTTGAACTGCAAAAGCGGTTATGGTAACAACATACTTACAACTTCGCAAACCCCCCACACTGACTACTGCGGTAGGTCACCTAGCGATCGAAGTGCTAGTCGACCTTTTGTAATGTGTAATGATAATGGAAACGGAACTGCTTCTTGGAGTAGTGTTTACAATGATTGTGAATCTTGTAGAGGATGTGCTGATGATTCAAGTGCTTCAATTCCGTCGGACATTAAAACTAATTATACAAGCGAGACCTATAGAGATAATAATATGTGCGATACACTTAACGATGATAGTTGTAGCATTGATATTACATTTAATAGTAGTTGCTATCCAGACCTAACTAGCGGCGGCTCTCATACCTGCACGGAGAGGGGCTCTTGTCGGAATAAAATAAATAGCTGCGAACGTAACTATAATTTTTCCGTTGAATTTGTAGTGAAATGTTTTGATGGATTACCAATACTAACCAGCTCAAATATAACAGAATATAGGTAAATTTCATATGTCAGTTTCAATCATCATGGGCAGCAAATCAGATTTTGCGACTATGGAACATGCCTGCTTAATTCTTGATGAATTCAAAATTTCTCACGAAATCAAAATTGTTTCAGCGCATCGCACTCCAAAACGTCTTTACGATTTTTGTGAATCAGCGAAAAAAAGAGGAATCAAAATAATAATCGCCGGCGCCGGTGGAGCAGCACACCTTCCAGGAATGGTCGCCTCAATGACCGAACTTCCCGTTCTCGGCGTTCCGGTTGAAAGCCGCGCACTTAAAGGTTTAGATTCACTTCTTTCAATCGTTCAAATGCCAGCCGGAATTCCTGTTGGATGTTTAGCAATCGGTGAAGCTGGCGCTAAAAATGCCGCACTTTTAGCAATCGCCATTCTCGCTTTATCCGACGAAAAGCTTGCAAAAAAGCTAGAAAAATTTCGCTGCGATCAAACCTCATCGATCCAAATCAAACCTTAATTTGCCTTTAAGATTTTTCTTACTACAACGCCCTGCCCTTAATAATTTCGATTAAATCCAATGTTTAAATCATTCGAATTACGCCAATTTATCATCGGATTTATTTCGGTTCAAACCCTTGGCTTGACTGGTTCTAAACCATCATTTCAACAAAAACCAAACAGACCGTTCCCTAAAAAATTTACAAACAACAATGAAAGACCAAGAACATCGTCGCAGTCACCAAGAAAACTCTCCTAGAGAATACTCATCAGAACGTCCACGAAATGACACGCGTCACCATCACTCAGATTCTCGCAGCTCGTTCACACCAAGAAAAAATTCATCAAAATTAATCGGACAAATCTTCGGCCTAATCTATAACCTAGCTTTGCTTTACCTCGTTTACGACTTAGCAAAATCAGGGTCTGAAAAATTAGCAATCTGGATTTTCGCTCTTAACGCTGGATTAATTATTTTTGCCGTCATCTATACCAAAAGATCATTCAAACATAAATCACACAACTCGTACAGAGACGGAAGAAATAGATCTTCTCGCCCTTCACAATCAGCTGCTCGTTAGTTTACTCCTTTGCGTTAATTTTATCATCCTGAGCACTACGCTCAGGATGACGAAATTTTAATTTCGCCTCGCTGCACTCAGCTGTTCTTTAAAAAAACTTACTAAAACAAATCAAATAATGACTACCTTCCAAGACCTTGGATTAAATCCAAAACTTCTTTCAGCACTTGAAACTAAAGGCTACGTAAACCCTACACCAATTCAACTTCAGGCTATTCCTCACTTACTCGAAGGTAAGGATATTTTAGGAATTGCTCAAACCGGAACCGGAAAAACTGCAGCCTTCGCTTTACCAATTTTACAAAATCTAGCCAAGAGCAATATTACCGCCAAAAGCGGCTGCATGCGCACTTTGATTTTAACCCCAACTCGTGAGCTAGCTTCGCAAATTGCTGAAAATATTGAGCTTTACGGCAAGGGTCTTGGCCTACGTCACGCTGTGATTTTCGGCGGAGTTTCTGAGCGTCCACAAATCACTAATCTACAACGCGGTGTCGATATTTTGATCGCCACTCCAGGACGTCTTCTTGATCTTACTAATCAAGGCCACGTTCGTTTCATGAGCTTAGAAATTTTTGTTCTCGATGAAGCAGATCGCATGCTCGATATGGGCTTCATCAACGACATCAAAAAAATCATCGCCAAACTTCCGCCAAAAAGACAAACACTTTTCTTCTCTGCAACCATGCCTTCAATTATTACTGGCCTGGCTGATTCAATTTTGAATAATCCGATAAAAATTGAAGTGACTCCTCCTTCAACAACTGTGGAACGCATTCAGCAAAAAATTAATCACGTCGAAAAATCGAACAAATTAGCGCTTCTAAAGCGCATCGTAAAAGAAGAAGGCGCCACAAGCGTTCTTGTATTTTGCAGAACAAAACACGGTTCAGATCGCGTCGGAGAATTCTTGGAACGCGGCGGAGTTACTGTTGCTGCAATTCATGGCAATAAATCGCAAGGCGCTCGCGAAAAAGCTTTAGGAAGTTTTCGTGAAGGACGTGTGCAAGTTTTAATCGCTACCGACATCGCGGCGCGCGGCATCGACATTCCTGCAATCAGTCATGTTATTAACTACGACGTTCCTGTGGATCCTGAAAGTTACGTTCACCGCATCGGCCGCACCGCACGTGCTGGCAGAGAAGGCATCGCGATTACTTTTTGTGATCATTCCGAAACTAAACTTTTGCAAGCAATCGAAAAAAACATTAACTACAAAATTCCTGTGGATGAAACTCATCCATTTCATGATGTTGCAGCAGCACCTTCTGGGCGCGACTCAAGACGCGACGATCGCGATTTCGATTCAAGCCGCGGTAAAAGAACTTTTGGTCACTCAATGAATAAAGAACGCAGACCTTCTTCGCCAAGGGGAAGAGATGATAAAAGAAGCGGCGGCCCAAGAGAAGAGCGCGATCCATTCAACAGAGACGATCGCCCGACAGATAGAAAGCGTAGTAGCACTTTTTCTGATCGTCCGACAGACAGAAGACGCAGTGAATCTTCTGAAAGAAAAACTACTGGCAGTGGCGGATTGCTTGGATTCATGGGCATCGGCAAAAAAAGATTTGGTGAAAAATCAAGCAGACCTTCTCAATCAAAAACAGGCGGCTTCGGCTGGTTTGGCGCTAAGAAATCAGATTCAGGTGAATCAAGAGGCGAGCCAAGAACTAGCTCATTTGGTAACAGAGAAAGATCATCTTTCGATAACAGAGAAAGAGCGCCACTAGGCAACAGAGAAAGACCAGCTCCGCGCGGTGGAGACAGAGACAGAAGCGACCGTCCGCGCCTAGGTGGTTTCGGAGAAAGAAGCGAGCGTCCTCGTTCAACTGGTTTTGGCAGTAGTAGTGGCAGACCTTCATCCGACAGAAGCGAACGTCCTCGTTCATCCGGCGGATTCGGTAGACCATCTTCTGCCAGACCTTCCTCTGGTGGCAGAAGCGGTGGCAGCAACGAAAATCGCGGCAACAGATTCTAAATTTTGTACGTAAATCCCTGTTTTTGTTCTCACTGTAAAAGCTCGTCAATTCAGTTCTGAATTTTTCATCCGTCATCCCCGCGCAGGCTGGGATCCAGGATGAACCAACTCGGATTAAGTAACTAACCCTCCTGGATCCCCGCCTGCGCGGGGATGGCACGAAAAAATCGAATTAAATTTCGCCGGTTGAATAAATTCATATTTTCTCCGATTGAGCAAATTTATATTTTCGTCGGTTGAGAGAAGTCGAAACCAAGAAAATCAAGAATATTCTACCATTACTGCCGCCGCGGCAGTAATCTATTTTACACCTCATAACCCAATCAAGCAGAGGCTTTAAAGCCATTTCAACTTCCCACTTCCCACCTTTTTAATTCACAATTCCCAAGCCTAAACTCTTTAATTGCGCATTCGTACTTTTAGTCGTAAATAAATCTCAAACCCTTCGAGATTGTCACTGGCAAGGCTGAACAGCGATATTCCCTTTCAAAAATTTCTAATTTTGTAGTAACGCTCGGTAAGAAACTAATCTACTTACGGAATCTTTCTAAGTTGTTAAAAGCTGCTAAAAAAGTCGAAATGAAAGTTTCACAACCACCAGCGCTGAGATAAATTTTAATCGGAATTGTTTTCTTGAGATTAAAAATTTCTTCGAAAATTTTCCCTTCCTCGTAGTAAAAAATCGAACTGATCACGAGGTAATTTTGAAAATTTAATTCGATTTTTTCGCGTCATCCCCGCGTAGGCGGAGATCCAGGATGATTGATTACTTACTTTTCGAGTGCGCTTTCCTGGATCCCCGCCTAAGCGGGGATGACGTGTCACCTTTTGCGATAAACTCGATAACTCGGTTATTTCAGTAAATTTCTTAGAATTTCGATTGCTTGCGGAATACCATCTTTATTGGTTCCACCGCCCATCGCTAAATCTTTTTTTCCGCCACCGCCTTTGCCACCAATAGCCTCAACTACTGGAGCGATTAATTTTGCGGCATCAAATTGTAGATTAGCACTTACAGCCACGCAGACAGAAACCTTTCCATCCTTAAATCCAAACAGTGCAAAAATGTGAGAATTTTCGAATTCTTTTTTGGATTTAATTTCAGTCATAATCTCGCGCACATCTTTTGCTTCAGCATTTTCAAAAAGATGAGTTAGCAAAGTTAGGTCAGCGATTTTTTCAGATTTTAAATCACTTAAATTCGCGAGAAGATTTTGTTTTTTTAGACGTTCGATTTCTTTGTCTTTCTTCTTCAAAATTTCTTCGAGAACTTTTGCATCACTCTCTGCAGTGTGCGATCTATCTGACTTGGCACCGGTAAGATCAAAAATTTCCTGATTTTTTTTGTTAATTTTTTCGTAGAGCTCAAGAATAAAATTCTGTGAATTTTCCGCTTGTTTGGCTAAATATTTTTTGACTTCAACGCCGCTTTTGGCCTCAATTCTTCTAATCCCTGAGGCAACTGACTTTTCAGAAATGATTTTAAAAATTTCAATTTCCGAAGTATTTTTTACGTGAGTTCCGCCGCACAATTCGACAGAAGATCCCATTTTCACAACACGAACTTCTGAATCATATTTTTCGCCAAAAAGCGCTTCCGCACCACTCTCGCGAGCTGCTTCCAAAGCCATT
>CANNMN010000018.1 GCA_947505885.1 Rickettsiales bacterium | reverse complement strand
GAATCTTTTCTTGAGCAATTAAAAAATTTCCGGCCATGTGAAAATGTTCATCACCTTGTCCATGATCATGACCGCATGAAGCTTGAGAAAAGTTGCTATCCAGCGCTTGCCAAAAAGCATTGGATGAATTAACTATTCTCAATTCACTTAAAATTAATTCTAAGTTCATTTTGATTAATTTTTTGTTTAAAATTTGATCTAGAAGAGCCGTTTCATCTAAGCCAAGAAAGTCAGAAAGAAACGTTGCGGGAGGTTTAATTTTTTTTCTGAAAAATTTATACGCATAACTTTAGATTCTAAAAAATAATTAGAATGTTATAACATAACATAAATACTAATTTTATTCAGAGTCAATGATTTATAATCTTTTTCTGGGACCGTGAGTTTTATCAGGCTAGAGTTGCGACGGAAATTCTCTTAACAAAAAACAAAAAGTTAAAAATGAAAAAAAATCATAATCACAAAGAATGCAGCAAAAGGGTTGTAAAAAATGCAAAAGAAATTTGTCTCGAAGGCTCTTTAAATTTAACGCCAATAAGAAAAAAAGTTTTAGAAATAGCAGCTTCAAACCACAAACCAGCACGAGCCTACGATATTTTGGCTAAACTAAAAGAAGCAGGATTTTCTGATAAACCTCCTACAGTTTATAGGGCTCTAGATTTTCTAATAGAACACAAAATGGTTCACAAACTAAACACCATAAATGCTTATGTTGCTTCTTTTAATAATAAGGCTGAAGAAATTTCCTGTTTTTTGATATGCGAAAAATGTCAGGATATTGAAGAATTTCAGGATGAAGGAATAATTAAGGCTATGGCTAATATCGGCAAAAATAAAAACATCGATGTTAGAAATGTTAATTTAGAGATAAGCTTTAAATGTGATAATTGCTAAGGCTTCGAGAGCATTCACAAATGTACAATTTTTGCCCATCACTTAACTAAAGATTCTTACTCAATAAGTTTCGGCTTTTTTCAATCGAAGGAAAGTTCTTAGTTCTTAATTTCTACAAATGCGCGTTTTCGTAGATCCATCAAATATCCCTTCGCCAAACTCTGCAATTTTCGATTAAAAATTATGCCTTTGGCGGCGTTTAAATCTTGATCGGCGATTTTAGTTTCCACTCGACTGTCTATTAATTTGAAAATGTGGTAACCATCAGCCAAATACACAGAATCTGAATAGTCGCCCTTCCCTAATTTTGAAATTGCGACATAAATTTTTGAATCAAGATCTGTTTGAGCCACCCAGCCTATTTCCCCGCTTCCGTCCCCAATAACACTCGAAGAAAATTGCTTAACGATAGTTTTAAAATCAGCACCACTTTTAAGTTCAATCGCCAGTTTACTTGCGAGCTGAGCAGCATTTTCAGAGGGAGAAATTAACACTTCAGCAAGCAAAAATTTTCTAACATCAGAGTTTAATTTGTGCTGTTCGAAAAATTCTCTTACCTCGACATCGCTGACTTTGACCTTACTGCGCAAGATTTCTGCGATTATTTTTGACCAGAGAATTTCCGTCTCAACTTGCTTGGAATAGCTTTCAAAGGATAAATTATTGCGCTGCAAAAGCGCTTTGAATTGTGCCGGAGTTTGTTTACGTTGCAAAGCTATAAGCTCGATACCATCGGTTATTTCTTTTTCGCCAGCTTCAATTTTTAGATTTTTTGCATCTTGCCTGATCAGTTCTTCATCGACCATTTTATCGATTATTTGTTCACGAAGAATTTTTTGCTCTTCAGCTTCTTTGACACTCAACTTAGCAGTTAGAACAACAAAGCGATAACGATCTATGGCTTCTGAACTGGCAATGGCTTTGTTGTTAATTTTAGCGACAACAAAATCTGTAGGTTCAGCAGAGCGAGATGAGAAAGAAATAAAAGAGAAGACCGCGATTAAAAACAGTCTCTTCATTTTGCAATAGAGCTGTAAACATTGACTCCGCGCACCAGATCGATCGCGCGTGCGAGTTGGTAATCTTGTCCGTAAATATCTAGATTATCGTCGCTTAATTTTTCTTTTTTTGCCTCTTCAATCGCTTGCTGAAGTTGAATGTGACCTTTCAGGTCAGCCTCTGAATCACGATCCGGTGGCAGTAATTTTTCGATCTTGGCACCTATCACTTCAATGTCTGGCTCAATGCCATGAGCCTGAATTGATTTACCACTTGGCGTGTAATAAAGAGAAGTGGTTAATCGCAATGCGCCATGGTTTTTTTCAAGCGGAATTACAGTTTGAACTGAACCTTTACCGAAAGATCTAACCCCCATTACTACAGCTCGTTTATGATCTTGTAATGCACCGGCAACGATCTCGGAAGCTGATGCGGATCCTTCATTGATTAAGACCACAACTGGTAAATTCGGTACAAGATTTTCATCAACTTCGTCGAGGTATTCTTTCGATTCAGCATCGCGACCTTTAATCGAAACTATGAGTTTGCCCTTACTTAAAAAAGCATCGCTGACTCTAATTGCTTGATCTAAAAGCCCGCCTGGATCGTTGCGCAAATCAAGCACCAAGCCTTTAAGATTTTTCTCACCAATTTGTGCTTTTAGTTTTTTCACCTCAGCTTCAAGTCCAGAATATGCCTGCTCGGAGAAGGTATTAATTTTAATGTAGATAACGTCTTTGAACTTCGCTGATTTAACTGCTTTAACTTTGATTATCTGACGAGTAAGAGTTTTTTCGAGAGCGGCTTTTTCGCCCTTGCGCAAAATTGTAATCTTTACATTGGTTCCTGGTTTGCCGCGCAATTTCTTCACCACCTCTTCTATCGAAAGACCAATTACATTTTTTCCATCAACCTTAGAAATATAATCACCGGACTTAATGTCAGCTTTAAAGGCTGGCGTGTCTTCAATGGCTGAAACCACTTTTACCACCGACATATCCATCGTAATCTCAACTCCTAAACCGCCAAACTCGCCCTTGGTCTGCACCTGCATTTCTTTAAGTAAATCTTCATTCAAGTAAGAAGAGTGGGGATCGAGAGAAGAAAGAATGCCTGCGGCGCCAGCTTCAGCAAGCTGTCGATCGGTTCTTTCTTCGACGTAATCTTTTTTAACTCGCGCAATCACCTCATCTAAAAACTCTTTCTGATTTGTTGGGGCCTTGTAATCAAATTTGATTGGCTTGAGCTCAATCTGCGAAAAAGACAAAGCGGAAAGAAAGCCAACAAAGATAGATAGAGCAACGATTGAAGGTGTTTTTAGGAATTTCAATTTAGAAAAATTATTCGATTCCGTATTCTTCTTTTAGCTTAACTGTGATATCATCAGAAGGCTCGTCTCCGTAGGCTGAGTAGAGAATATTCCCGTAATTTTCGAGATGAATAATTTCATCATTTAAAGCCTTGAGGAAGAGTTGTAACTTAAGACGTTCAACCAAAACATAATACCAAGCATTACGTCCGGCATCGATTCCTTTCACGAGATAAATTAGTTCGGCTTGCATTTTCTTTTTAGGATCTACCTGTTTGAGATTAGAGGGGTCTTTCTGAGATATCTCAGAAAAAGTTTTAGTTGGTTCTGGATTTTTACTTTCAAGGGCTTGCGAAGTAAAAGTTGTTTTCTTGCTAGCGTATTTATCAGCAAAACTTTGTGTTTTTGTTTCGTCAGACATTTTTTAAGAATTTTGAGATTTTTTGATCCACCAATCATTTACTGACTTCTTTGAACCACAAGGCCCATCTTCCACAGACACACAAGGACTCTTAATATCGATTACTTTATTGGTGCAAGAAGCAACGCAAAAAAGAATCGCCAAAAGAGGAAGTGTTAGAAATATTTTTTTCATTGTGTGTGGAAACTTTAAGGGAAAAGTGTCGCGAACCTAGGAGTGGCAAATGAATTATTCAACGCAAAAAATATGTTCCAAAAAACTTTAATTATCGGACTTGGATTAATTGGCGGATCCTTTGCTCGAGCCATCAAGCAAGCCAATCTAAGTAAAGAGATTTTCGCCTGCGATTCCGATTCAGAGACAATTGATTACGCTAAAAATTCCGAGGTAATTGATGAAGGATTTAGCGACTTAGATTTTCTCTCTGACGAACTTTCTACTTTTGATTTCATTGTTGTTGCCACGCCCCTTTCAGCTTACGACGAAGTTTTTTTCGAGCTTAAAAATGTTAATGCTTTGGTGATTGATTTAGGTTCAATCAAAAATCTCGACATCGAAAATTTACCAAAAAATTTCGTGCCTTGTCATCCCATTGCCGGCTCTGAAAATGCCGGCTTTGAGTATTCTGACGCAAAATTATTCACTGATAAAAAATTCATCATCTGCAAAGAAAATTCTCAAATCGTTGAAGTCATAAAAAAAATCGGCGGAATTCCTGAATTTCTTGAAGCCAAAAAGCATGATGAAATTTACGCGTTAGTTTCCCACCTGCCTCAATTTTTGTCTTTTTTAACTGCCGAATTTTCACCTAAAAAAATTACTGATGAATTTTTTAAAACCGCTTTTCGCTTAGATAATTCAGATCCTGAGATTTGGTCAGATATTTTTGAAATGAATGAAGAAAATTTGGAAAAGTTTTATGAAAAGTTTTTTGAAAATCTGGAAAAGATTTGTCATGCCGAGACTTTCGAAGCATGTCGCAACCCAGGCTTCAAAACCATTGAGCAAACTCTTGGTAATCAAAAGTTTTTTGAAGAAAATTTTGCCGCGATTTTTTTCCGTGTTCTAGTTGTTAAATCTCTTCTCGAAATTCCCGAAATAAAAAAGTTTCAAAACTATGCAGGAAAAGGCTTTAGAGACTTTATTTCGATCCTTTCCGTCTTGAGCTGCGACGTAAAAAAACTCGAAAATCTCTTCACACAAAATCGCAACAAAATTTTAAAAATATTTAATTCTCTTCAATAAATGTCTCTCCTGCTCCAAAAAATTTCTCAGAATAAAAAAGTTACCAAGCCTGTAATTTATGGGGTTTCAAGCACTTCTCTTAATGACGAAGAAAAATATTTTTTCGCAAAAAATGGTGCACTTGGCTTCATTCTTTTTGCACGAAATATTGAAGATAAAATTCAGCTAAAAAAATTAACCGATTCTTTGCGCGAAGTAATGGATGGTGAAATTCTCGTTCTAGTTGATCAAGAAGGTGGTCGCGTTGCGCGCATGAAAGAGCCAAATTGGAACAAATATCCGGCCGGACAATATTTTGCCGATCTTTACGAAACCAATCCAGAAGCTGCGCGCGAGGCTTTGTTTAAAAACTTTCAAGAGATCGGTCGTGATTTGAATGAGGTTGGAATAAATGTCGATTGCGCTCCAGTTCTTGACATTCTAACCGCAAAAACTCACCAAGTAATCGGCGATCGCGCCTACGGAAAAAATGCTGAGCAAGTTGCAGATTTAGGCAGAAAAGTTTGCGAAGGGTTACTTTCACAAAATGTTTTTCCTGTTATCAAACACATTCCTGGTCATGGTCGCGGAACTTCCGATTCACATTTAGAGCTGCCTGTAGTTAACGCTTCTCTAGCCGAATTAAGAGCAACAGATTTCATTACCTTTCAAAAATTACGTGATCAAAAATTCGCGATGACTGCGCATATTCTATACACCGCAATAGATAAAATTAACTGCGCTACAAACTCACCAACTGCGATTAAAATGATTCGAGAAGAAATGGGTTTTGAAAATATTTTAATGAGCGACGACATTTCAATGAAAGCGCTTAAAGGAAGTTTCAGCGAAAAATCAAAAAGGATTCTTGCCGCTGGCTGCGATCTAGTTTTGCACTGCAACGGCGAGATGATGGAAATGGTAGAAATTAATTCCGTACTACCAAGTCTCGATGATAAATTTTGGAATAGATTTTTAGCTTAATCTTAAACACATTGCAGCTTAAATCTTTCAGCGTCATCCCCACGAAGGCATAGATGACGCGATAGTTTTAGTGGTAACAAAAAAATCTTAAAAAATGGAAAAATTCATAACCATCACTTCAGTCGCTGCAGCTCTACCTTTGGTCAATATCGACACAGACATGATCATCCCAAAACAATTCCTCAAAACCATCGAACGCACTGGCCTTGGCAAGGCTTTGTTTTATGAAATGCGTTTTGATTTAAACGAAAAAGAAATTCCTGATTTCGTTTTAAACAAACCCGAATTCAGCAAGGCACAAATTTTAATCGCTCGCGATAATTTTGGCTGCGGATCTAGTCGAGAACATGCTCCATGGGCTCTTGCTGACTTCGGAATTCACTCCGTAATCGCCCCATCTTTCGCCGATATTTTTTATAATAACTGCTTCAAGAATTCCATTTTGCCAATTACTCTTCCACACGATCAAGTTGAGGAATTACTCGAGTTCGCGAAGTCAAAAGACAACAACGTAATCATTGATTTACCAAAACAAGAAGTGCGCGCCGGCAATAAAATTTACTCCTTCGAAGTCGATCCATTTCGCAAACATTGTTTAATCGAAGGGCTTGACGACATCGGTTTGACATTACAAAAATCCTCTAAAATTTCAGACTTCGAAAATAACAACAAACAAATCACTCCATGGCTACACAAATGAAACGCGCATTTTCTCTCGTCGAACTTTCAATTGTTATTCTTATCATTGGCGTGCTCATCGCTGGAATTGGACAAGGCATAGAACTCGTACAAGACGCTAGACTTTCATCAGCTAGAATGCTCACTCAAAGTTCACGCGTTAATTCGCTCAAAGGTCTAATTCTGTGGCTTGAACCAACATCAGAGGCCAGTTTCAGCAGTACCGAAACTTCAGATAACTCAACAGTTAGCTCTTGGAATGATATTAATCCTCAGGCAACTGTAAAAAATAACGCTACACAAACAGGTGTCTCATCAATTAAGCCGATTTATATCGAGAAGGGAATTAACAACTTACCGATCTTAAGATTCGATGGAGTGGCACAGTATCTTAACTATGATGGCAGCGCCTTGGTCAATTCAGATTATACAATTTTTGTTGTTGAAAAAAATGGCGGCACAAGTTCTCAGGGCTACTTTCTTGGTGGAGCAGATATATCAAAAGCCAATGTAAACCTCCATCTTGGCTATCGCTCTCTATCTATGATAACTCAAGATCATTATGCCAATGGCATAAATTACACGTCACCTTCATATAGTATGACTCCAGTAATACATAGTTTTTGGTTTAGCACTAGCGGAGGTAAAAAATATTGGAACAATGGAGGAGTAACTGCCGAAGCAAGTTCATCAACACAAACTACAGCTTTGGTATCATATGCTGGAGCAAAAATAGCTTTGGTTTACGACAGCGCCTACTACAAAGGCGACATCGCCGAAATAATTATGTTCAGCCGCGCTTTATCCGACAAAGATCGCCAAGCAGTTGAATCTTACCTCAGCAAAAAATGGGCAATAAAAATTTCTTAAAAATTCAGTGTTGATTAGAGCGCATACAATTTTTAAAATTTATTCAAATCCTTAAAACTAATTAATTAAAACATGACAATCCTCGCAGGGAAAAAAGGCCTAATCATGGGCGTTGCCAACAATCGTTCAATCGCTTGGGGCATTACTGAGCAGTGCAAAAAATTTGGCGCTGAACTTGCTTTCACTTACCAAGGAGAAGCTCTTCAAAAACGTGTAGAGCCTCTTGCGGCCTCAGTGGGTTCTGATATCGTTCTTCCTTGCGACGTTAACGACCCAGCTTCCGTTAAAAAAGTTTTTGAAGAGATCGAAAAGAAATGGGGCAAACTTGATTTCTTAGTTCATGCCATCGCTTATTCCGACAAAGAAGAACTGCGCGGAAAATATTTAGACACCAGCCCAGCTAACTTCACCAACACCATGAACATCTCGGCCTTCTCTCTCGTTGCAGTTGCGAAAGAAGCTGAGCCTTTAATGAAAAAAGCCGGCGGTGGAAGCATCGTTACTTTGAGTTATTACGGTTCTGAAAAAGTAATGCCGCACTACAACGTGATGGGCGTGGCAAAAGCCGCTCTCGAAGCTTCGGTTCGTTACCTTTCAATGGATATGGGTAAAGACAACATTCGCATCAATTCAATTTCTGCTGGCCCAGTTAAAACTCTTGCTGCTAGCGGCATCGGCGACTTCCGCCTCATCTTTAAATGGAACGAGTATAATGCTCCGCTTCGTCGCAATGTCACTCTAGAAGACATTGGTGGCGCCGCCGTGTTCCTACTTTCTGAACTTGGCGCTGGTGTAACTGGCGAAAATCTTCACGTTGATGCTGGCTACCACGTTGTTGGCATGAAAGCCCCTGACGCTCCTGATCTCTCAATCATCAGAGACGGCGAGTAAGCGAATAAATTTTTGATCGAAATAAAAAACGAAGGGGGATGGATTCAAATCCACCCCCTTTTTTTTCTTGTCTTTAATTTTAATCTTTTCGCCGGTTGAGCGAAGTCGAAACCAAAGAAAAGACCTGCGCCATTTATTCTTGGTTTCGACTTCGCTCAATCTTTATTCTTGGTTTCGACTTCGCTCAACCGGCTTATAGAATCTCAATTCGACACTCTTTCGGCCAACTCCCGAGAAAAAATTTGCACTTCGAAAATTCTTCAAAAGATTCCGCTCATCTCAACTTGGTAAAAACTTACGCGCATGAAAAATAACAAACTGAGCACTTTGCAATTAATGCTGATGTCCACCGGCGGAATGATCGGTTGCGGCTGGTTATTTTCTCCTTATTACGGCTTTCAAACGGCCGGTGTTGGCGTGCTTCTTTCTTGGCTAATCATCGCAATTTTAACTCTAATCATCGGCCTCGCTTTCGCCGAGGTTACAACCGTTGCACCAGTTGTTGGCGGACTTTCGCGCTTCATCGGCATTACTCACAATCGAACAATTTCATTCGTCTTCGTAACTTTAGGATGGCTGACTTACGTAGTTTATTTACCTCTCGAGGTACAATCGGCGATGCAATACTTAAGTTTTTGGCTCAAAGATTTAGTTGTCCAAACCGAGGCCGGCACAACTTTAAGCAAATTCGGACTCTTAGTTTCTCTAGGATTGATTATCCTTCTAACTTGGTTCAACTGCTTCCTTCTCAAAAACGTCGCCCGCGTTAATTCAGCAGTAAGTGTCTGGAAAATCTTAGTTCCAATCGTCATTGCTTGGATGTTGATCATCATGTTCGGCAGCTGGGAAAATGTTAATTTCGCCAATCTCAATCACGAGTTTTCTTTTGAATCAGTGCTTCTTGCGATCACTGGAAGCGGCCTGGCCTTTGCCTTCACCGGTTTTCAAAATGGATTAATATTAGCAAACAGCACCAAAAATCCGAAGAAAGCTCTGCCCTACTCTCTCTTTGCCCCAATCCTGGTCGGATTAATTTTATACGCCTCACTTTCAGTAATTTACATCACCTGTTTGGGCGATAAGCATCTTGATCTCGGCTCTGCCGCACCACTACTTGGAATCACTGCTTTATTTGGAATTCACATTTTAGTTAACGTACTTTTTATCGATGCAGTGCTTGCTCCACTTGGAACCGCTAATGTTTACACCGCAGCTACTTCAAGAATTTTACTCGGATTGTCGAAAGATTTTTTTCCAAAAAGCTTCTTGAACAAACTAAACAAATTCTCCTCTCCATCTTCCTGCTTGTGGATTAATGCCGTAGTTGGCGCTTGTTTCCTGCTGCCTTTTCCAACTTGGTCGCAATTGGTAGATTTTTTGTCTTCGGTCGTAGTCTTTTCTTACGTAGCCGGCCCAGTTGCTTTGATTGTTTTGCGCCAAGAATTTCCCGACTTGAACCGCCCATTCAAAGTGATCGCCTATAAACTGGTAGGTTACACCGGATTCGCTTGTTGCAGCCTTTTGATCTACTGGTCAGGCATTAATAACCTAATCTACCTAACCATTCTAACCACAGCTTTGGTAGTCGGTTACAATTTATTCACTGAGAAAAAGGAGAATTTATTTTCCGCCATCAAGTCAAATTTTTTCGTAATCGGATATCTACTAGCCATAGTTTTTGTTAAATATTTGCACCAGAGCGGAAAGATTTCTTTCCCGATCGACAACGCTCTCATCATCGCCATTTCTTACTTCTCTTGCAGTGTTTTCGTTAAGCAAAAATCTAGTAAAAAAGAAATTGGAGACAACTTGAAAAGAGTTGCAACTGAGAGCGCCTCTTAATGCTTACACTACTCTCGCCAGCGAAATCTCTTAATTGCGAACCTTCTCACCACGCAGGTTTTACTCTACCTCACTTCGTTGCAGAAACAAAAATTCTCGCTGTTCAACTTAAAAAATTTTCTGTTACAGATTTAGAAAAATTAATGGGGATTAGTAAAAATCTCGCTGAGCTTAATCATCAAAGATTTCAAAATTTCTCCGAAAATTTTGATTTAGAAAATTCTAAGCAAGCACTTCTGGCATTTGATGGCGACGTTTACAAACCAATCGGGGCAGAAAAATTCAGCGCCGAAGATTTAAATTTCGCGCAAAAAACTTTACGAATTTTGTCCGGATTTTACGGCGTTCTTCGCCCACTAGATTTAATACAACCCTACCGCTTGGAGATGGGCACAAATTTAAATCTTTACAAATTCTGGAGCGATAAAATCTCTCAACACCTTGATTCAGAAGGATCTAAGCACCTTATCAACTTAGCCTCAGAAGAATATTTCTCCGTCATAAATCCTAAAAAAATCTCTGCCAAAATCATCAATATCACTTTCAAAGAGAATAAAAATGGCAGCTACAAAATTATCGGAATCTACGCCAAAAAAGCGCGCGGACTGATGGCTAACTTCATCATCAAAAATAAAATCACTAACCCGCAGGAGTTAAAAAAATTTCAAAGTGAAAACTACCAATTTGCAAAAGAGATGTCAGATGAAATGAATTTTGTATTTGTAAGGTAGGCTTCCTGTTTTCTCCGATGCACAGCGATGATATTGGAAGACTTAAGACAGTAAAAGTTCCAACCACTCATCTTCGTTCAAAACTTTTAGATTTAAATCTGCAGCTTTTTTTAATTTTGATCCAGCTTCAGCTCCAGCAACGACAAAATCGGTTTTACTTGAAATGGATCCGACAACTTTCATCCCCAAATCTTCTGCTTTTTTCTTTGCTTCTGCACGCGTCATTTTCTCAAGAGTGCCAGTAAAAATTACTGATTTTCCAGCGAGTTTCGAGTTAGAATTAATTTGCTTGGCATCTTCAACTTGCAGCTGTTTTTCTAGGTCGAGAAGCATTTTTAAATTTCGTTCGTCACGAAAATAATCAAGAATTGCTTCGACCATTTTTTCTCCCAATCCATCAATTGAAACGAGTTCGGAGTAATCACTCTGAGTTTGTCGAAAGGTAACTTCCTCATGCTTCGACAATCTCAGCATGACATCGAGGAAATTTCTGAAAGATTTAAAATGCTGAGCAAGTAACTTGGCCGTGCTTTCGCCAACATACCTAATGCCGATGGCGTAAATTAATTTCTCGAGCGGAATTATGCGTTTTTGTTTGATCGCCAAGAAAAGATTTTCGATAGATTTTTCGCCCCATCCTAATTTTGTACGTAGTGGATTTTCGGCAGTTTTTTCTCGCTCTTCGAGAGTAAAAATTTCAGCAAAATTTTTGATTCTGCCTTCAAGAAAAAAATTCTCGATCTGCTTTTTACCTAATCCCACGATGTCAAAAGCGTCCTTTGAAACAAAATGCTTTAGCGTCTCTTTAAGTTGCGCTTCACAAGACAAACCTCCGGAGCAGCGCAGCACAACATCCTCTTCATTCTTCACAATTTCAGATCCACAAACTGGGCAATTTTTTGGAAAATTAAAATTTTCGGCGTCAAATTTTCTCTTACTCAAATCAACTTCGAGAACTTGCGGAATAACATCTCCAGCACGTTGAATCACGACCACATCGCCAACACGAACATCCTTGCGCGCAATTTCGTCTTGGTTGTGCAAAGTCGCGCGCGCGACAACAACTCCACCGATATTCACCGGCTTCAAAATCGCAACTGGGGTGAGCGCACCAGTTCTGCCGATTTGAATTAAAATATTTTCTATTTCTGTTTTCGCTTTTTCTGCCGGAAATTTGTGGGCGATGGCGAAGCGTGGAGAGCGCGCGACAAATCCAAGTCTTTCCTGAAGAGCAAACTCGTTCACTTTGTAAACCATGCCGTCGATGTCATAAGAAAGTTCGTAGCGGCAATCGGCGATTTTTTGGTAAAGCTCGAGAATTTCATCTATGCTGTGACACAACTTGGAATGTGGTTCAGTTTGAAATCCGAATGCCTGCAATTTTTGGTGTAATTCAGCTTGTGAGTTACAAAAAAAGTTAGGCGAAACTTCGCCCAGCGAGTAGACGAAGTAACTCAATTTACGCGAAGCGGTGACGCTTGAATCAAGTTGGCGTAAAGAGCCAGCTGCGGCGTTGCGCGGGTTAGCAAAAATCTTTCCGCCCTGCTCTTCTTGACGAGAATTAAGCGCAGCAAAATCTTCTTTGCTCATGTATATTTCACCGCGAATTTCAAAAATTTTTGGTAAATTTTCTCCGCGTAATTCCTGAGGAAATCCAAGAATTGTTTTTAGATTTTCGGTTACATCCTCACCAAAAAAACCATCGCCACGCGTTGCTGCTCGTACAAATTTTCCATTTTCGAAACGCGCTGAAAAAGAGAGTCCGTCAATTTTT
>CANNMN010000017.1 GCA_947505885.1 Rickettsiales bacterium | reverse complement strand
TGAATAGGTGCGGATCAAGGATTAGCAAATTCAGAGCAAGAATTGCCATTTCTGAATTGCCGCCCGCTCGGCAATGACGGATCTGGGTTTAATCCTTAGAATCTTTTTGTGTGCCGGTGGCAATAAGGCGATTTGCCATTTCTAGTGTAGTAGTTTTGGTGGTAAAGTTCTGCGGTCCAAAACTGCGTTGCAGGGAATAATTTGGTGGCGATCTTCATTCCTTTTTCTTCAAGAATTTTGATTAATTTTTCAGCGATTATTTTTTGATTTTCGTTCGTGTAAAAAATTGCCGAAAGATATTGTGGGCCGAGATCAGGACCCTGTCCATTTTCTTGCTCAGGATTGTGAATTTCAAAAAATAATTTCGCTAAATTCTCGAAATTATTTTCGCGAAGATCAAAAATTACTTCGACGGCTTCGAGATGCCCAGACTGTTTGCTACAAACTTCTTCGTAAGTTGGATTTTCGATGTGACCGCCAATGTAACCAGAGAGAGCTGATTTAACGCCTTTGGCCTGTTTAAAAAAATACTCCACTCCCCAAAAACAGCCGGCGGCAAAAAAAGATTTTTCAAAATTTTCGTCGAATTTTTCTGCAACGAAATCGAGCGAAATTGAATTAACACAATGGCGCGTGTTCTTGGTGGTAAAGCCTTCGCCGTGAAAAACATGACCCAAATGTCCGTCGCATTTTTTGCAGATAATTTCTACTCTGCGACCGTCGGAATCGGTAATTTTTTTTACCGAATCAGAAATTTCATCATCAAAGCTCGGCCAACCGCAGCCAGAGTCGAATTGATCGATGCTTGAAAAAAGTTCAGTTCCGCATTGTTTACACAAATATTTTCCGCGACGATTATTTTCGTAGAATTCCCCGCTAAAGGGTGATTCGGTTCCTTTGTACAGAATTACACGTTTTTCTGCTTCAGTAAGTTTTTTCATAAATGCCTCAAAAATTTCAGACGCTCAAGAAAGCGAAACGACTTAAGAAGTCTTCAAGAAAATGGTTGTTGCGTCAAATAAACGATCCATTTGTTGAGCGCGCAAGAATAGAAGGGTGGCGTTCGCGCGCGGCTTTTAAAATCATTGAAGTCGATCAAAAATTTAAGATTTTTAAAAAAAGAAAAATCGTTGTCGATCTTGGCGCGGCACCAGGAGGTTGGTCGCAATATGCAGTTGCAAAAGTTGGCGAAGGAAATGTTGTTGCGCTAGATTTATTGCCAATCGATCCCTTGCCAGGAGTAAAGTTTTTTGTTGGTGATTTCATGGAATTAGATGCTGCAGAAAAAATTATTTCTTTGCTCAAAACTATTCCGTACAACAGAGGTGGAAGATGCGATGCGGTTATTAGCGACATGGCTGCAAACACTACGGGAGATCATCAAATGGATCACATGCGAATCGTCGACTTGCTTGAAGAATCACTAAATTTTGCTGAGAAAATTTTGAATGATGGCGGATGTTTTATCGGAAAAATTTTTCAAGGAGGAGATTCGGGCGAAATCCTACTCAAACTTAAAAAGAGCTTCTCAACGGTAAAATATTTTAAGCCGGATTCGTCGCGCAAAGATTCGTCGGAAACTTATTTGGTGGCACTGGGTTTTAAGAAAGGCGATAAGAGCGAAGGTTAGTTGAATTAATGTGTATTTTGACGTTTTTATTCAGATTTTTTTTGTGCAGAATTGGCGGGAATCAATTTGTAAGGACAGTCACTTTTTTCGCCGGGTTTGTAGATTTTGTGAATGCATTTTTCGCCAAAAAATCCTGGACTAAGGGTATTTTTTTCTAAGATTGTGCAGCTTCCTAGGGCTAGCAGAAGTAAGGTTTTAAGCAACATTGCCGCCGGAAATAATTACTAAAATTTTTTGATTTTTTTCTTGAGGATTATTTACCAAGAATTGCTTTGCGCCAGCAATAGCAAGGGCGGAAGTCGGTTCGATTTTTTGCTGCAAAATTTCTGATAATTTTTTCTGCCAGAAAATTATTTCCTCTTCGGAGATTTCCAGAATTCCTGCGATTTGTTTGAGATATTGAAAACAAATCTCGGAAGTGGCTAGAGTTCTGGCGCCGTCAGCGATTGTATTTGGAGTATCTTCAAATCCGACAATTTTTCTTTCGCGTATTGATCGCGCTACATCGTTGGCGCTCAAGGGTTCGCAGGCAAATATTTTTGCTTTTGGCGACAGATTCTGCGCTGCTAAAAAACATCCAGAAATTAATCCGCCACCGCCGCAAGGAGCAAAAATTGCATCGACCTCACCAATTTCTGCAAGCGCCTCAAGAGCAGCTGTGCCTTGGCCAGAGATCACATTTGCATCGCCAGAAGTATGAATAAAAACATAGCCATCTTTTTGTTTTTCTAATGCTTGCGCATTTACGTCAGATCTTTTTTCAAGCAAAATAACTTCCGCTCCTAAATTTTTTACTGCGGCAATTTTTAGTGGCGAAGCCTTGGTAATCATGTAGATTAAAGCTTTGATGCCGAATTTTTTGCAGGCGTAAGCGATTGCTTGCCCGTGATTTCCAGTGCTTTGTGCGACAATTTTTTCAGGAAATTTTCCGTGTTTTTCTTTGTAACTTAGGATCGCATTAAACGCACCGCGCGCTTTGAATGAGTTGGTTTCTTGTTGATTTTCCATCTTAAAAAAAATCTGCGCACCGAGCTCTTCGTTTAATTTCTGATCAGAAATTACCGGGGTATTTTTGATGTGATTTTTAATACGATTTGCAGCAAGCAGAATTTCATTCATATTTTGCAAAAAGCTGAGAGATGTCTTTGAAGGCCTTAAACTCTAGGGCGTTGCCACTTGGATCTAAAAAAAACATTGTAGCCTGTTCTCCGGTTTTTCCTTTAAAGCGAATATAAGGCTCAATCACAAATTTCATTTTTGCCGCCAGTAATCTCTCAGAAAGATTATGCCATTTCTGCCATTCGAGAATTACGCCGAAATGCGGGACGGGAACTCCGTGACCATCAACTTGATTAACGATCACCTCATTTTTTTCGTGGCGCAAATGAGTAACAAATTGATGTCCAAAAAAATTCCAATCAATCCAATGCTCATTCGAGCGACCCTCTTCTAGCCCAAGAAGATCGCCGTAGAATTGACGTGTTGCACTTAAGTTGTTTACCGGAATTGCAAGGTGAAATGGCTGGATAGACATTTGTTAGAGAGGCATTTATTTAATTTCAAAAATTGCATCAACTTCAACAGCAACGCCGAAAGGAAGAGAGCCTGATCCGACCGCGGCACGGGCGTGTTTGCCGGCATCTCCGAGAGCCTCAACCATTAGGTCGGAAGCGCCGTTGGCAACTGCTGGATGATCTTTGAAATTGGCGTCGCCATTAACAAAAATTCCGAGTTTAATGCAGCGAACTGTGCGTTCTAAATCTCCTTCACAAGCAACTTTGAGTTGAGCAAGGATGTTTATGGCGCAAAGGCGGGCGGCTTTTTTGGCATCGTCAGCAGAAATTTCTGAACCGACTTTTCCGATAAATTGCAACTTGCCAGCTTCGATTGGAAGTTGCCCGGAAACGAAAACCACATTGCCAGATTTTACGAATCCGACGTAGTTAGCGACTGGTACGGCTGGAGTTGGGAGAGTGATTCCGAGCGAGGTTAGTTTTGATTCGATATTCGACATTTTAGTTAAATTTAAAGTTAGAGCCAAGTCCGCTATTCCCGACGCTTTTGCGTCAAGAATGACTACACTTTTGCGTCAAGAATGACGACGTTTTTAGTTTTTATTTTCCAACGATTCCGAGTTTTTTAAAGAGGTTTTGATCCCTTTCCATTTCAGGGTTTGACGTAGTTAAAAGTTTTTCTCCGTAGAAAATCGAGTTAGCTCCTGCCAGGAAACACAAGGCTTGAGTCTGTTCGTTCATATTCTCACGACCCGCCGAAAGGCGCACTACCGACTTTGGCATCATGATTCGAGCGACGGCGATGGTGCGAATAAATTCAAACTGATCGAGTTCTTGCTCTTGTATTTCGGCGAGCGGAGTGCCGGCTACGCGCACAAGCATGTTGATTGGAACTGATTGTGGATGCTGCGGTAAATTCGCTAAAACGATCAACATTTTGGCGCGATCTTCGCGGGTTTCGCCCATTCCAACAATGCCGCCGGAGCAAACATTTAGGCCGGCTTCGCGTACGTTTTTTAAGGTGTTTAGGCGATCTTCAAATTTTCTTGTCGTAATAATTTCTGAATAAAATTCTGGCGAAGTGTCGATGTTGTGATTGTAGTAATCGAGACCCGCTTCCTTGAGTTTCTTGCTTTGCGAGTCGGTTAACATGCCGAGAGTCATGCAAGTTTCGAGGCCGGTTTTTTTCACTTCGTCAACGATGTGACAGATTTTTTCTACGTCGCGGTCGTGTAAATTTCTCCAAGCTGCGCCCATACAAAATCTCGATGCGCCCCCTTTTTTCGCGGCGTTGGCGGCTTCTAGAATTTTATCGATCGCCATTAAAGACTCTTTTTCTAGGCCAGTAGTGTAGTGCGCAGATTGTGGACAATACTTACAATTTTCTGGGCAAGAGCCGGTTTTGATGCTTAACAGCGTGCTGATTTGTACTGCGTTTGGATTGTGAAACTGGCGATTAATTTCTGCCGCTTTGAACATTAAATCGTTGAAAGGCAGGGCGAAAAGTTTTGAAACTTCTTCGACAGAAAAATCGTGGCGAGTGCCTGAATCGTAAGATGAAATTGGTATTTCAGTAGTTGGCTTGTGAAGTTCTTTCATTTTTTAATCAGTTAAAAATCCACTTTCTTTTAGGATCGATTTTGCGTCGCTACCTTTTAAAAATTTTAAAAATTCGCGCGCCACCTCCATGTTATCGCCGGCGATTACTAGAGATTGGTAGAAAATATCTTCACCGCTACTTTTAGCGAGAATTTGTAAGTTTGGTTCGTTTTTAACTTGGCTTGCAAGCAATAGGGCGTAGTTCTGACTATCGCTTTTGATATTGGTCAGTAGCGTTGTTTTGTCTTCGGTTAATTTGCCAAAAAGGTTTATGTCAATTAGCCCGAGAGGTGAAAGAAAATTTCTTGCGAAGAAGCCTGAGCTCATTCCTTCATTGTCAATAATCAGAGTTGCTTTGGCTCGATCCAAAGCTTTTAAAACATTTTCGAGCGAAGAGCTTGAAGGTTGGCCAATGTTTGTTTTTGTGGTGACCAGTACGAGTTTGTCGCGAGCGATGAAGCCGATGTTGTAGACATCAACAAGACCTTTTTGACGAAGAGCTTCTATCCATTGCGGATGTGCGGAAATGAAGATGTCGGCCGGCTCTCCAGAATCGATTTCGGCGATTAAATCAGCTGATGAATTGAAGTTAACCGAAACATTTGTGCGCGATTTTTGTGAATAAATTCGTGCGATTTTTGTGAGGGCCAAAGCAAGATTTGGTTCGGCAAAAACCGTGAGATTTCTGCCGCCATTGGTAGCGTAAGAATTTTGCGAGCTAAGAAAAATTAGCGGAATGATCAGAAAAAAAATTCTGCGCATTTTACACTGCTAACATTTCTTGTCGGTCGGAATCGATTTCGTTAAAAACGCCTTCCCAAGTTCCGATTGTTGAAGATTTGCTATATTCAGTGACGCGATTTTCGAAGAAATTTGTGTGCTCAACGCCATTCAAAATTTCGTCAAGCCAAGGAAGTGGATTGACATCGATCATGTAAATATCTTTGAGCCCGAGTTGATTTAGACGGCGGTCGGCAATGTAGCGAATGTAGCGCTTTACTTCGCGCGAAGTAAGGCCTTCGATATTGCCCATTTCAAAAGCAAGATCAATGAAAGCATCTTCAAAATGCACGATTGTGGCGCAGGCTTCGTAGAGTCTGCCCTTCAATTCTTCATCCCAAACCTCAGGGTTTTCTTGGCAAAAAGCTCTGAAAAGTTTAATGATGGAATTCGTGTGAAGAGTTTCATCGCGCACTGACCAGGACACGATTTGACCCATTCCCTTCATTTTTCCGAAGCGTTGGAAATTTAATAAAATCGCGAAAGAGGCAAAAAGTTGTAGGCCTTCGGTAAAGCCGCCGAAAACAGCGAGAGTGGTTGCAATGTCTTTTTTGGTAGAGACGCCGAACTTGTGCATGTAGTCGTATTTATCCTTCATCTCTTTGTATTTCATGAAGGCGGAATATTCGGCCTCAGGCATTCCAACAGTGTCGAGAAGATGAGAATAGGCGGCAATGTGAATCGTTTCCATGTTAGAAAAAGCCGAGAGCATCATTTGGACTTCGGTTGGTTTGAAGACCTGAGAATAATGCTTCATGTAGCAGTTATTCACCTCGATGTCAGCTTGCGTAAAAAAGCGAAAAATTTGTGTTAAAAGATTTTTTTCGCCTGCGGTTAAATTGTGTTTCCAATCTCTCACATCGTCAGCTAAAGGCACTTCTTCTGGAAGCCAATGAACTTGTTGTTGTGTTAGCCAAGCATCGTAAGCCCAAGGGTAGTTGAAAGGTTTATAGGTTGGTTTCGCATCAAGAAGGGACATGATTTTTAAAAATCAGATTTAAGGGATTAGGAATGGGAAACTAAAATTAGTGTCAGCAATTGCAAACCAGAAATTTGGTTTTTAGGTTAATAACCGAGTAAATTACTCAGGTTCTCAAAAATCTTAAATCATAATATTCATGTCAGTCCTAGTTGGAAAAAAGGCCCCAGATTTCACTGCCTCAGCAGTAATGCCAAATAATGAAATCAACGATAAGTTTAACCTTCATTCTTTCCTCAAAGGCAAGATTGGTGTTTTATTTTTCTACCCACTTGATTTTACTTTTGTTTGCCCTTCCGAAATCATCGCTTTTGACAATCGCTTGAAAGAATTCAAAGACCGCGGAGCAGAAGTAATTGGCGTTTCTGTTGACTCAAAATTTTCTCACTTAGCTTGGAAAAATACCGAAGTTAATAAAGGTGGAATTGGCCAAGTTCAATATCCCCTGGTTTCTGATTTAACTAAATCAATCGCTCGTGATTACGACGTTTTGATGGGCGAAGCAGTTGCTCTTCGTGGAACTTTTTTGATTGATCAAGAAGGCGTTGTTCGTCACCAAGTTGTGAATGATCTTCCACTTGGCCGCAACATCGACGAAGCGATTCGCATGGTTGATTCACTTAAATTTTTCCAAGAGCATGGCGAAGTTTGTCCGGCCGGTTGGAACAAAGGTAAGCAAGGAATGAAAGCTGACTCAAAAGGCGTCGCTGATTACTTGGCAAATAATGCGAAGAGTTTGTAATTTCTTATTCATCATCCCTGAAATGATCAGCATTTTGAGGATCTCGGAAGTTTTTCTCACGAGATCCTCGGTGCTTCACATCAGGGATGACGTTTCATCTCATTATTTTCCTAGTTGACTAAGAATTAGTCTTTCCTAAAAGGCGCGCCCCCATTTTTTAAAATTTCTACAAAACAACAAATTCATGCCGACAGTTAATCAGCTAATCAGAAAGCCAAGAGTCAAACAGACCGCGAAAAATAAAGTTCCAGCGATGAAGGGTTGCCCACAAAAAAGAGGCGTTTGCACCCGTGTTTACACAACAACTCCAAAAAAACCGAACTCGGCTTTACGTAAGGTTGCTCGGGTTAAATTAACTAATGGATTTGAAGTTATCGCCTACATTCCAGGCGAAGGTCACAATCTACAAGAGCACTCAGTTGTGGCGATTCGTGGTGGTCGTGTAAAAGATTTGCCAGGTGTTCGTTACCACATTATTCGTGGATCTCTTGATACCCAAGGCGTAAAAAATCGTAAGCAAGCCCGTTCTAAGTACGGCGCTCAAAAACCTAAGTAGTAACAATAAATTTCTTAAAAAATGCGTAGAAGAGCAGCAAAAGTCAGAAAAATTTTCCCTGACGCTAAATATGGTGAAGTAATCGTTTCTAGGTTTGTTAACCGCTTGATGGATGACGGCAAAAAATCTGTTGTTGAAAAATCTGTTTACGCAGCTTTCGATCAATTGGAGCAAAAACTAAAAAAACCTCCTGTCGTAATTTTCAAAGAAGCTTTGGAAAACGTGATTCCAAAAGTTGAAGTTAGATCTCGTCGTATTGGTGGTGCAACTTACCAAATCCCAGTTGAGGTTTCTCCTCGCCGCGGTTCAGCTCTTGCTTTAAAATGGCTGAAGTTCGGTATTGAAAATATCAAAGGCAAAGATCTTACAACCAAAGTTGTTAACGTAATTCTTGAGTCTCTCGAGAACAAAGGTTGGGCAGCAAAGAAGAAAGAAGAAGTTTTCAAAATGGCCGAAGCCAACAAGGCTTTTGCACATTATCGCTGGTAGTTTTTTAAAGCGGAGCTTTCGGCCAGTGACTGAATTTGACATTGTAATTCCAGCTCACGCGAAAGACTTGCCAATACTTGAATTTTGTATTGACGCAGCGCGCAAGAAAATTGTTGGCTCTAGAAGAATCATTGTCATTTCTAAAGAGCGCTACACCGATAAAGCCGAGTGGTTTGATGAGGCACTTTTCCCTTTCTCTTACGACCTAGTAAAAAGCCACGTTGGCGAAGTTGTCGGTTGGTATTTTCAGCAGCTGCTCAAGTTTTATGCCGCCTTCACCATTCCAAATATTAGCGAAAATATTTTAATTTTAGACAGCGACACGGTTTTTTTCCGTCGTGTTACAATGTTTGATCGCCAAGGCCGCGCGCTTTACAATATTAGCAAAGATGAAAATATTGAGCGTCGAGATTTTGACCAAAGAGTGGCCGCGAATATCAGAAAATTATTACCAGAAATCGCGGTCGAAAAATTGCCAAAAGAATTCCAAACAGTCTCCGGAATTAGCCACCACATGATTTTTAATCGTGAAATTTTGCGTGATTTATTTACCCGCGTTGAAAAGCATGATGGCAGTGGAGAGCCCTTTTATAAAATCTTTTTAAAGCATGCTGATTACTCGCACTCCGTTGCTGAGTATCAAACTTACTTCAATTTTATTTTAGTTTTCCATCGTAACGAAATGGCCATTAGGAAGCTGAACTACAAAAACACTGCAGATTCAAACGTCGCCAAATATCGCTTCCGTTTCAAATACCACTACTGCTCTTTCCACTCTTACCTTCGTGACACCAAAACCAATTGCTTGGGCACAAAATTCCAAAATTTTTTGTGTAAAATCTTGTCAATTAAGAACTGAAAACTAGCTTGCCGCGCCCTTTTTAATCTAGATCTCCCCTTATTTTATGCCTCGTCAAATCGAAATCGAAAAATACCGCAACATCGGAATCATGGCGCACATTGACGCCGGTAAAACTACGACAACTGAACGCATTCTTTTCTACACTGGTAAATCACACAAAATCGGCGAAGTGCATGACGGAGCCGCCACAATGGATTGGATGGAACAAGAACAAGAGCGCGGAATTACAATCACTTCTGCCGCAACAACATGCTTCTGGAAAGAGCACCGCATTAACATCATTGACACACCAGGTCACGTAGATTTTACAATTGAAGTTGAGCGCTCTCTTCGCGTTCTTGACGGTGCAATTTGTGTATTTGACGCCGTTGCTGGTGTTGAGCCGCAATCAGAAACAGTTTGGCGCCAAGCTAACAAATACAAAGTTCCAAGAATGTGCTTTGTTAACAAAATGGACAGAACTGGCGCAAATTTTTACCGCTGCGTTGACATGATGAAAACTCGTTTGGGCGCTCGTCCAATTCCAGTTCAATTGCCAATTAATGAAGCCGAAGATTACGGCGGCTTGATCGATTTGATCAGAATGAAAGCTGTAGTTTGGAAGGACGAATCAATGGGTGCCGATTATTCACTTGAAGAAATTCCAGCCGATCTTCTTGCTAAAGCCAAAGAATATCGCGAACAGCTAGTCGAAGCTGCAATCGAGCAAGATGACGATTTGATGGAAAGTTATTTAGCTGGCGCAGAAATCTCTGAAGCGGATCTAAAACGCTGCATTCGTCAAGCGACAATTGCTGGCGCTTTTGTGCCGGTTTTGAACGGAACTGCTTTCAAAAATAAAGGCGTTCAAACCTTGTTAGACGCTGTTGTAGATTACCTGCCAAGCCCACAAGACATCAAAGCAATCCCAGCGATTAATTTAAAAAATGAAGAAGTAATCAGCATTAATTGCGGCGACAAAAAATTTGCTGGCTTGGCTTTCAAAATTATGACCGATCCTTTTGTCGGATCTTTGACTTTCGTTCGTATTTACTCCGGCACTTTGACTGGCGGAACGGGCGCAATCAATACAACCAAAAATAAAAAAGAACGCGTCGGCCGTATTCTTTTGATGCACGCAAATAACCGCGAAGACATCAAAGAAGCCTACGCTGGCGACATCGTTGCCCTCGCTGGTTTGAAAGACACCACAACGGGAGACACTCTGGTTGAAGTCGACAATGACATCGTTCTTGAAAGAATGATTTTCCCTGAGCCGGTAATTGAAGTTTCTGTTGAGCCAAAATCTACAGCTGATCAAGAGAAAATGGGCATGGCCTTGTCGCGCTTGGCTTCGGAAGATCCGTCTCTTCGCATTGAATCAGATCAAGAATCTGGTCAAACCATTCTTCGTGGAATGGGTGAGTTACATTTGGAAATCATCGTAGACCGCATGAAGCGCGAATTCAAAGTTGAAGCAAATATCGGCCAACCAAAAGTTGCTTACCGCGAAACTATTACCAAAAAAGTTGAAATCGATTACACTCACAAAAAACAATCGGGCGGTTCTGGTCAATTCGCGAAAGTTAAAATTCGTTTTGAGCCACTTCCAGCTGACTCAAAAGACAATTTTGTTTTTGAAAGTGAAGTTGTGGGTGGGCGCGTTCCAAAAGAATTCATCCCTGGCGTTGAAAAAGGTTTAAAATCTGCGAAAGACACCGGATTCTTAGCTGGTTTTCCAGTCGTAAGATTAAAAACAGCCTTGCTTGACGGCGCCTACCACGACGTCGATTCATCAGTTCTCGCCTTCGAAATTGCTGCTCGTTCTGCCTTCCGCGAAGCAATGGAAAAAGCCGGTCCAATCATTCTTGAGCCAATCATGAAAGTTGAAGTGGTTACTCCTGAAGAATACATGGGCGACGTAATCGGCGACATCAACTCTCGTCGCGGACAAATTCAAAATGTTGAAGCGCGTGACGTTACGCAAGTAATCACTGCAAAAGTTCCGCTTGCTGCAATGTTTGGTTACGTAAACAGCTTGCGCTCTTTGTCACAAGGTCGTTCAAGCTACTCAATGGAATTTGATTGTTACGAACCGGTTCCGGCTCACGTAGCAGAAGAAATCAAAGCTAAGAAATCTTAACAAATTTCGTGCTGGTCTGGCTAAGTCGAGACCAAGCAAAATTGAAATTAAAGGGTCTGATCTTTCGAGGTCAGGCCCTTTTTTATTTTCTAAATCTTTCCAAATTACTTCTTTTTGACGCGCTACCCCCAGCGAAGCCTTGATTTTACAGGATCGCCAAAAAAGATGAATTTTGTCCAGCTGGACAAAATCTCATTTTAACCAATAGAATCAAGGCATGAAGGCGGCACAAATAATTCTGAAGAATTACGACAAATTACTTTCCGAAGTAAAAAGTTACGTCGAGGAAGCTGCGGAAAGCATTTCAAAAATTGCCACGAGAAAAAAAATCGAGATGGCTTGGAAGGTTGGCAGGTCTGTGCAGAATCACCTCAAAGAGAATAATCAGTTAGAAAAAAGCAGTTACGGAAAACATCTTTTCGAACGCCTAGAAAATGAGGTGGGCATTTCTCAGAGCGTTCTCTACAAAATGAGTAATTTCTACAAATCTTACCCCAAACTTCCCGCAGACGACGAAAAATTAAATTGGAGTCATTACCGCGTGCTTGCTGGCGTCAAAGACGAAAATCGGCGTAAATATTTAGAAGATTTAACGCGGTCAGAAAATCTCGACGCGGAAGAATTAGGTAAAAAATTAAAAAAATCTAAATCGCCAGAAACCCCTAAAAACAAAAGAAAGAAGCTGAATTCAAAATTAAATTTCCGTCGCGGAAAACTTTTCTGTTACAATTTAACAAGGGTTGAAGAGCTAGGATTTTCCTGCATCGACTGCGGTTTTGGAATTTTGCACGAGCTCGAAGAAAATGTTTCCGCGCAAGCAAAAATTGTGGAGACGATTAAAAATGGTGAAAAATATTTGGTCAAAAAGTCAAAGGTTAGGGCAATTAAGCTCAACGCCTACAAGGCTTACTTGCGTAGGGTTGTAGATGGCGACACAATTCACGTGGTTCTTGATTTGGGTTTTAAAATTTTTCACGAAGAAATTTTGCGTTTACGGCAAATTGATGCGCCAGAAATTGGTTCTGAAGCTGGCAAAAAATCTGCGCGTGCTTTGAAAAAAATTTTACAAGATTTACCTTTTTTAATCGTCAAAACTCACGCGACCGATATTTACGGACGTTACCTTGCTGATGTTTTTCTGCCCGACAAAGATGGAAAATTTTCTGTCGAAGAAACCGTGGAAAAGGGCGATTATCTAAGTCAGATCTTACTTGATCGGAAATTTGCCGAGCCGTTTTCTTGAAGAAATTTTCTTGAAGAAAAACACAAAACTCTTGATGTTTTTTGCAACTAACTTTGCGCCAGAATTAACAATTGCCGCTGCGTCACTTTCTAAAATATTTGCATTTGGAAGTTTTTGTCTTGCCAAGGCCTGAGGCTTCCTTCATTTGGCTGCGCTAATAGTAACGGCCAAAGTTTTTCTTTTTGTCAAATTTAAGTCAGAATTCGATGCAAGCGCCGCATATTCTTCTGCCGATAATTTTGTAAATTTATCAACCACATCGTCAGGAATAAATGTTAGGCGTAAACCAACTGATTTACCGCCTTTGCGACCAGAATAAATTCCGCAATCCTCACATTCTTTTTGAAAAGCAGCTGAAAATTTTTTGTCTTCAACCGCTGGAATATCAGAGATGTCTTCAATTTCAGTGGCTGGCTTAAGATATCCGCCGCGCTCATTTG
>CANNMN010000016.1 GCA_947505885.1 Rickettsiales bacterium | reverse complement strand
TGCAAAGAGTCAGCATTAATAATCGCGATGTCTTTGCGCCCAGCCAAATCGAAGGCCAAACGCGATTTGCCCGAAGCGGTCGGGCCAGAAATTATTAAGCAATTGCAGCTCGTCATTTAGTTTTTTTCTCAGTTGAAATGGAGTTCAAGGTAACTATCTAGAGGCAGATTACGAATAACAACAAATCCCAAAATATGTCTAATGAACAACAATTTAACTTCGACGTCGAAGTTGGAAAAATTTTGAATTTAATGATCAACTCGCTCTACACCAATAAGGATGTAGCTTTGCGGGAGTTGGTTTCGAACGCATCGGATGCTTGCGATAAATTGCGTTACCTCGCAGCGCAGAATCCGAATTTATTGCAGGATGAATTGAAGATCTCAATTACCACCGACAAGCAGAAAAAATTGCTAATCATCATGGATAATGGCGTTGGAATGAATCGTGAAGAATTGATTCAGAACCTTGGCACCATTGCGCGCTCAGGCACAGAAAATTTTGTAAAATCACTCACCGGCGACAAGCAAAAAGACGTACAACTTATTGGCCAATTCGGAGTAGGATTTTATTCGAGTTTCATGATTGCAGATAAAGTTGAGGTGCTTTCGCGTAAGTTTGACGAGGAAAAAACTTTTAAGTGGGAGTCGGACGGAAGCTCTAATTTTAAAATCTCTGAGAGTGAAGAGGCTTTAAATCGCGGCACGAAAATCACTTTGCATCTGAAAGAAAATGCTACGGATTTTTGTGATCGTTTTCACATCAAACACGTGATTCAAACTTACTCTGATCACATCAATTTTAAGATTGAATTCATTCCAGAAAATTTGGAAGCGGGAGCAAAAATTGAAACTATCAACTCAGCTTCAGCCTTGTGGGTAAAGGATAAAAGCGAGATCACGCCGGAGCAGTATCAAAGTTTTTTTAAACATATTTCACATTTGCCTGGTGACCCATTTATGGTGATTCACAACAAGGCGGAGGGATTGGTGAGTTATACTAATTTGCTCTTCGTGCCCGCAACAAAGCCATTCGATCTTTTTCACCCTGATCGCAAAACTTCGGTAAAACTTTACGTAAAAAAAGTTTTTATCTCGGAAGAATTAAATTTAGTTCCGTCTTGCCTTCGCTTTCTGCGCGGTCTTGTCGATTCTGATGATTTGCCGCTAAACATTAGTCGTGAGAATTTGCAGCACAGTTTGGTGCTCGACAAAATTAGAAAATCGCTAGTCAATAAAGTGCTTTCTGAGTTGAAGAAAAAAGCTGTGGAGAGTGAAGAAGAATATCTCAAATTCTGGAATAATTTCGGCGCAGTTTTGAAAGAGGGCTTGTGCGAATCATCGGAATTTCGTGAGAAAATTTTTGAGATTTGCCGCTTTTACTCTTCAAAATCTCCAGAGAAATTAATTTCCCTCGCCGACTATTTAGACCGCGTCAAGCCTGGTCAGGACAAGATTTATTTTTTAACCGGCGAAACCGTCGACAAGATAAAATCTTCACCGCAACTCGAAGTATTTTTACAGAAGGATGTGGAAGTTTTATTTCTAATCGATGCGGTTGATGAGTTTTGGGTGACGGTTGCAATGCCTTACAAAGAGAAGGAATTTTGCTCAATTAATCGTCACGATGTTGATTTAGAGAATATCGAAAAATCCGAAAAAAATTCTACAGAAAAAGAAGAAATAAAAGATGTAACCAGCAGCAATTTTGAAGGCTTAATTGGCTTCATCAAAGAAACTCTCGGCGACAAAATTAAAGATGTTCGCATCTCAAAGAAACTCACTGGCTCTCCAGTTTGTCTCGCTGTTGACGCGGGTTCGATGGATATTCGTCTGGAAAGATTCTTGCTTGAGCAGAAGCAAATTCAGGCAGGCACTACGAAAATTTTTGAGATCAATCCAAGTAATAAAATAATTAAAGATTTGAACGAAAATTATTCTGACGAGACCAAAAAAATCGTAGCGCAAGACAGGATCGAAACTTTATTTGACCTTGCTTGCATCATCGAAGACGAGCCAATCAAAGATGCGAAAGATTTTTCCAGAAGGCTGCAAGGCTTGATGGGATAATTTTCTATTTTGATGAGTTTGGATTTTCTAATGCAGACTTATAATCGTAGAGAAAATCAAACAGAGTGGGAAAGATTTAGCATATAATATTGATCTCATGAATTGCGGGGGATCTCTAGATTAATGATTCTCCCCCTCCTTCTCTTTTGCCAGTTCAAGCAAATCATCTGCGTGAATGATTTCGGATTTGTCGGATTTCTTAAATTTCTCTTTCGCCTCTTTGGCGTATTCACGACATTTTTTTCTTTCATCAATCAGCAAATTAAACTCGGCTAAAGCCAATAAAGATCTAGCTTCGTCGTTAATACGTGAATAGCCATTAGCGAGCTGTTTGAATAAAAGAGGATTTCTTTCTTCAGATTTTCTTGCCTCCTCAAGCTCCTTGATCGCTAGTTTGATCAAATCTTGATCGCTAGTTTTTAGTGACAAAATCGCCAAAGCGAAAGCAACTTTTACAACGCCATTATTCTGTGGAGGAATTAATTTGAGTGCCTGGTTGTATGCCAAAACCGAATCTTGAATTCGTCCGCTTTCAAAAAGAATTTGTCCTTTAAGTTCAAATAAAAATCCATCTGACGGATTTTTTGCAATAATCGGATCAAGCAATTCTAAGCTCTCGTCGATTTTTCCTTTTCTGAATAAAGCGATTGAGCGCACGTAAGGATCGGGATTGTGCAACAAATAATCTGGATTTTCGATAAAGCCTTCGAGCTTCGCCAGCACTCGATTCATCTGCTGCTGCAATTTTTGATTTATTTTTTTGTCAGAGAAATTTTTCCCAGCGGTGCGCTCTTTAATAACCTCGATTCTTTTGCGACTTATCGGGTGAGACATTAAATATTCGTCGATCTGATTTTTATAGCCAATCATCTCAGTTTCAAAAAACTCCAATAGATTGATTAATCCGGTCGCCGGATATTTCATCTTGTCAAGATAGGTAATTGCGTGCTGATCTGCCGCTTCTTCCTGAGTGCGCGTGAACTTCATGTACATCCTTTGTGCAGTTTGATTTCCGCCCATGATTAGAGCTGTGCCAGCGTCTGGCGCTCCCGCAGCAACCGCACCAATTCCAAGTAAGTAGCTGAGCAACATTGCACCTTCCGCCTGTTCTGCCCCTTCCGAGGAGCGCGCTAAATGACCGGCGGTGATGTGGCCAGTTTCATGCGCTATCACCCCAATCAAGGCATCGGGAGTTTTAAATTTACGAATTAACCCGGTATTAATGAAAACATTTTGCCCGCCCGAAACAAAAGCGTTGATGCTGCCGTCATTAACAATGTAAATTTTAATATTGTGTGGATTCAGGTTTGCGGCGGTGAAAATCGGATCAGCAAGTTGATGCAGAAATTTTTCTGTCTCGGCATCGCGAATCAAAGATGCATCAGCAAATGCTGCGCTGTAACCAAGCGGGGCCCAGAGAAAAAAGAGAAAAAATAGAATAAAAATAAAATGTTTCTTCATTCAGAAAGTAGATTTCTCCCAATAATTTTATTGATCGCTTTTGCTGCGATGTTCGCTGCGCTTAAATTTCTCATCACCGATGATTTGAATATTCCGCAAAGACAAGTTTCGTTGACAATCGACATTAAAAACCAGGTGAATATTTGTTTGCCCCAAGGGGATTTGGAGGATGATTTTGACGGTAAAAAGCTCTGATTTTCTCATCAAACTTCAAACTGAAGATGGCTTGGCATTAAACACAATCGCTGCTTACGGCAAAGATTTAGAGCTCTTCGAAAAATTTTTAGATGTAGAAAAACTTACTTTAAAACAAGTAACAACCCAGGTTCTCAAAAATTATCTTTTTGTACTTCATCAACAAAAGCTAAAGGCTACTTCGGTCGCACGAAAAATTTCTTGTCTGAAAAATTTCTTTAAATTCTTGGTGAATGAAAATTTTATTGAAATCAGTCCGGCCAAGAATTTACAGACTCCAAAACGCGAAGCAAAGATTCCAAAATTTTTGAGCGAAGAAGAAATTTTTAAATTACTCTCCGCTGCAGAATCTGATCTGAGACTTTCCTGTATGCTTGAGATCCTTTACGCTGCAGGGCTTCGCGTCACTGAATTGGTCTCGCTGCCAGTTTCGTTGATTCAGCGCGAAGGCGAAACTTTGCGAAATTATTTGTTGGTGAAAGGTAAGGGCGGCAAAGAAAGAATCGCTCCACTCAATAAGGCGGCGATTGTGAAGCTGCTTGAATATTTGAAAGAGAGAGAAGATTTCCAAGAAAGTTCATTCTGGCTTTTCCCCGGACATTCGCCGAGCAAACATCTAACCAGACAAGGATTTCATAAAATGTTGAAGGGAGTTGCGCGAAAGGCCAAGATCGATCCAGAAAGAGTTCATCCACACGTAATTCGTCATTCATTTGCAACGCACTTACTAAATAGCGGCGTTGATCTGCGCGTGTTGCAAGAGCTGCTTGGACATAGCGACATTTCTACTACCGAAATTTACACTCACATTTTAGATTCAAAGCTGCGCGACCTTGTCTTTGCGCATCATCCTTTAAGCAAAATTTAAAAGCATGTCCAAACCTTTTTTAGTTAGTGTAGAAAGCAATCTCGATACCGAGTGGTACAGTAACGAAAAAATCAACGATGTTTTGTCGCATGAATTGCATGGTAAAAAAGATGTTGTGGCACTTAATGCAATTCCACTTAAGGGAATTCCACCTAGGGGATCGGATAATTTTAAAGAGACTCTTAGAAAGGCAGTTGAAGAAGCAATAAAAGGCAAGGCAGTGTTGATGCCAATAAATATCAACGGGAATCACTGGGTTGGCGGCATGATGAAAAAGGGTGACGATGGTAAGCTGAAATTTTTCTACAATGACTCCATTGGCAACGAGATGGCTTCGGATATGAGTGAAGAAATTAAGCGGGCAGCAACTGGAATTGAAATTATTGATCTAAAAGCGCAGCAACAGAGTGATAATTACAATTGTGGCCCACTGACGATTCATAATTTGTTGGAGATGAGTAGGGCTAAGAGTCTTGAGGAGGAAGAACTGAAGAAAAAATTATTAGAATCGGCCAAGCAACTCGATCTGCAGAATTTGCGCGAGCATCACTCTGGACTTAGTGTTTACAAGCCAGATAAAAGCAAAGAGGAGAAAGTCTGTGCTGAGATGCGCGAAACTTTCGGAAATCTTGAAAAGAAATGGAAAATTAGTGAAGAAAATGGCAACAAGAGATTTGACTGCGAGAGTTCGGCAGATGCGCAAAAATTGGCAGAAAAAATCAAAGAATCTTACGACAATTTGGGTGTTTTGTGTGATCTTCAAGAAAAAGACGGGCAGTGGATCGTTAAAATCCCTGCGGCCTGTAAAGGTAAGGATGTGTTTTCAATGGATTCGGATCAGCTGGAAGCTTTGCGTAAAGAAATTCGGGCGGAGCAATCTGTCGCGAACGAAAATTCTAGACAAAGTAGGGGGTCGACTTACAAAAAATTTGCCGAAAGGGTTCAGGAGGAAAGAAAAGAGGCAGAAGGCAAAACTCCCGGCGGTAGAGGTTAATCTTCTCAGTCAGTATTGCCTAATTTATCTAACCTCTTCGCGCCTTTGAAGCCGGCGGCGATGCCGGTGCGTGAAACTGTAGCCAATCCATAACTTTCCATTTTTGTCAGCACTTCATCGATAGTTTGTGAATTTCCAATTACCTCGAAAACCAACGAATCACCGTCAATATCAACGATATCAGCGCGGTAATTTTCGAGCGCGCGCATTGCTTTTTCACGTGTTTCTGCATTAGAAATAATTTGCACCAAAGCTAATTCACGCTCGATATAACCCTCGGCAGTACTGAGTTCAGCGGCATGATGAACAGGCACAATGCGCTTTAATAATTTACAAATTAGGTCGATTGTTTTGTCGGTGCCGTAAGTGGTAATGGTGATGCGTGACATTTTTTTATCGCGCGAAACCGGGGCCACTGTAAGTGTCTCGATGTTATATCCGCGTGCCGAAAAAAGTTCAACGATGCGTGCAAGGGCGCCAAATTCATTTTCAACTAAGACGGCAAGAACATGTTTTTTTATCTGCATTGGGAGGGGTTGCTAGTTTGAAGGAATTTTTAAAAGATATTTTTCATGCAAATACTAAATCGCAAAGCACATTTCAATTATACCATCGAAGAGGAGATCGAAGCTGGCATCATGCTGCTTGGAAGCGAGGTAAAATCACTACGCGAAGGTAAGGCAAGTATCTCGGAAAGTTATGTTAACGAAACTGCCGGAGATTTGTTTTTAATCAATTGCAATATCAGCGAATATAAGTCGGCAAACCGCTTTAATCATGAGCCAAAGAGGCAGCGAAAACTTTTGTTGCGCAAAAAACAGCTGAATAAAATTCTCGGAAAAATGCAGGAAAAAGGTTACGCTTGCTTGCCGATTAAAATTTATTTTAACAAAAAAAATATCGCGAAAGTTTTGATCGGAATTGGTCGCGGTAAGAAGCTTTACGACAAGCGCGATTCAATTAAAAAAAGAGATGAAAATCGTCGCAAACAACGCGGCGAAGAATGAAAGATTTGCTGCTTCCTCTCACTTCGCTGCGTGGTGTAGGAGAGGTGTTTGCGCAGACCCTCACTAAACTTGTCGGACGAAATAAAGTTTTTGCGCTACTGCTTCACAAGCCATCTAGAATGGAGGTTATTTCTCTTTGTCCGCGCCTTTTTGAAGTGCAAAATGACGAACTGATTATTGTTAAGGCGAAAGTTGAAAGTCACATCAAGCCAGCGACTAATCGCCAGCCTCATAAAGTCATTTGCTACAATCCGACTGGCTACATCAATCTTATCTTTTTTAAAATTTTTCCAAGTCAGATCAGCAAGATGAAAGTTGGGGTTGAGATATCTATTCTCGGGCATTTGCAGCGTTTGGGCGGGGAAAATCAAATAACACATCCGCAAGAAATTTTGCCGGCAAATGAGATCGAAAAAATGCCGAAGTTGAATGTGATTTATCCCTTGATTGCTGGCATTACGCAAAAATTTTTGAGCAAAAGAATCGCTGAAATTCTCACAAAAATTCCTGACAACGAGCTTGGCGAAGCGTTAAAAATTCTGCATTATTTTAAAGAAGGAGATGTTGAAAAAGCGCGTCGTTACATTGCGGGAAAAGAGCTTCTTGCTTGGCAGATTGCAGTTTTTTTGGCTAAGGAAAATAATAAAAATACGAAGCAAAAAGCATTAAGTGGAAAGCGAGAAATTAGTTCTAACTTTTTATCCAAACTTCCATTCCGGGCAACTTCAGCGCAGCTAAAAGCAATCGCTGAAATTGAATCAGAAATTTTTTCTTCAAAAAAAATGCTCCGACTTTTGCAAGGAGATGTCGGTAGTGGAAAAACGATTGTGGCAATATCCGCCTGCCTCGCAGTTATCTCGCAACAAAAACAAGCTTGTGTAATCGCGCCAACGGCAGTTCTTGCCAAGCAGCATCTGGCCTATTTTCGTAGGTTTTTGTCGATTCGTATCGACCTCCTAACTTCTGCGACAACAAAAAAACAAAAGGCAAAAATTTTGACCGATTTAGCGGCGGGAGAAATTGATATTTTAATCAGCACTCACGCAGCTTTAGAGGAGAACATAAAATTCAAAAATCTTGGCCTGGCAGTGATTGATGAGCAGCATCGTTTTGGTGTAATGCAGCGTTTAAAGCTGGTGGAAAAAGGCGAGAATGTTGATCTGCTCTTAATGAGCGCAACACCGATTCCGCGCAGCTTGATGATGGCTCTTTACGGCGACATGGACATTTCAATTCTCGATGAAAAACCAAAAAATCGTCAAAAAATTGAGACATTAGTAATGTCGGCAAAAAAAATTAATGAAGTGCATGAAGCGATGAAGCGTGCGGTTTTACGCGGTGAAAAATTATTTTGGATTTGCCCGGCGATTGAAGAAAATATCGAGATGGAGCTAATGAGTGTGAAGAAAAAATTTGATGAATTAGTTAAGATTTTCCCGGTCGAAAAAGTTGGATTGCTGCATGGAAAAATGAGTGAGAAAGAGAAGGAAAAAGTAATGAATGATTTTATGTCTGGAGGCCTGAAGATTTTGGTCGCAACGACGGTGATCGAAGTTGGAATTGATGTACCAGATGCAACCGTAATTCTAATCGAAAATGCTGAGAATTTTGGTCTGGCGCAACTACATCAATTGCGCGGAAGAGTTGGCAGATCAGACAAAAAATCTTTCTGCATTTTGCTTTACGGTGAAAAACTTGGAATGAATGGAAGCAAGCGCCTCAACATTCTGCGCGAATCTGACGACGGATTTTTTCTTGCAGAAGAAGATTTAAAAATGCGCGGAAGCGGCAATTTACTTGGCACTAACCAAAGTGGTTTTCCACAATTTAGAATTGCAGATTTGGGTTTGGATTCGGATTTACTAGCAAGTGCGCGTAAAAATGCTGAATTAATGTTGGGGCGCGGAACCCAGGATTATCAAGATTTGCTGCGACTTTTTGATTATGATGATTGTTTGAAAATGATTGCTGGTGGTTAGATTTCCTAAATCTCTATCTGCTTGGTGATGAATATTAAACGCCGCAATTTCTGCGCCATCCTTGAGCAGGGTTCGATTCAGTAAGTTTTAACTCACATCCCCAACGGAAATTTTAAGAATCTTTCCCTCTCGATTTAGTATTAAATTGCCCTCCTCATCCATTCCAGAAAAAACACCCGCGATTTCCTCTCCATCAAGTTTTATCTTAATCTCTTCATTCAGTCTATAAGCGTTCTGAAGCCAGAGCTGACGAATTCCAGCAAAACCAAAATTAAGCCAATTTTGGTAAAGTTTTTCGAACTCATTCAGAAAATTTTTCAACATTTCTTGCGGCGAAATTTCGATACCGAAATTTTTTAGATTGCTTGCCGGAAAAATTGTTTCAGATGGATTCGAGATAAGATTGACGCCAATTCCTAAAGCTACGAAATCACAATTTCCTCCAGAGATTTTGCTCTCGAGCAGAATCCCGGCAACCTTCTTTTCTTCGATTAACAAATCATTCGGCCATTTGGAAACAGAGTTTTTAACCGCTAGGCGCAAGGCCGTAATGCCCACAAAAGAAAGATGCGGAATTTTTTCAACGGAAATTTTTGGAAGAAGAAGAAGCGAAAAATAAAGATTGCCGGCTGGCGAAATCCAGCTGCGATTTTGGCGACCGCGTCCGGCGCTTTGCTGTTTGGCTAAAATGATTTCACGGTCGGAAATTTTTCCCAACTGCGCCAATTCTAACGCAGTTTTATTAGTGCTTTCGAGTTCCAAAAATTCGTGAATGACAAAATCTTGATGAGTCCAGTCCATTGCTTTATTAAGTTGAGCTAAATTAAATGCGGTTTCCTTCCCTTATTCTTTCCTAAAAAATCTAAAACCAATGATACAAGAATTACCCCTAATGCGTAAAGCAACTGCTGTTTGGCTGGTCGAAAATACCTCACTTACATTTACGCAAATTGCTAAATTTTGCGGGCTACATGAGCTAGAAGTGCAGGGCATTGCCGATGGAGACGTTGCCGCTGGAATTCTTGGGCAAAATCCAATTTTATCCGGACAGCTTTCACGCGAAGAAATTGTGCGCTGTGAAAAAATATCCGAAGCTGATTTGGTCTTGACCCAAGGCGCTGCTTCGCAAGTTAGAGGTACTGAAAAGAAATCAAAATATACTCCGATCGCGCGTCGTCAAGATAAGCCAGATGGTATTTTTTATCTGCTAAAATATTACCCAGAAATCACTAATGCACAGATCAAAAAATTGGTGGGCACTACTGATAAAATGATAGACTCAATCAGAACTCGTACGCATTGGAATATAAAAAATATTAAGTCGCGCGACGTTGTGCTGCTAGGTCTTTGCAGCCAATCACAATTTAATGATGTGATCGCTCACGTAGCTGTCGCAAAACCAAAAGTTTAAAATGGAACTCGGAGAATTAGCGCCTTTATTTTCATTAAAAAGTGACGAAGGTACAAAGATCGATCTTTCAGATCTTAAAGGAAAAAATGTCGTTCTTTATTTCTATCCCAAAGACGACACCCCTGGATGCACAATTGAAGCACAAGATTTTACCAAAAAAATTGCTGAGTTTGAGAAGTTGAATTGCGTTGTGCTCGGAGTCTCAAAAGATGGAGTGACCAGCCATTGTCGCTTTGTTGAGAAGTATAATCTGGCCTTCAATTTGCTGGCTGATGAGGGTGGAGAAGTTTGTAAGGCTTACGATGTTCTTAAGCAAAAATCGATGTTCGGCAAAAAATATCTCGGTATTGATCGCACTACTTTTCTAATCGACAGACTTGGCAAGATCGCTAATATCTGGCACTCCGTAAGCATTAATGGACATGTTGAAGAAGTGCTTATTGCACTATCTGAACTTGAAAAGAGATAACCCGCTTGATTGTTTTAGTTCCACAAATAGGTTGCGCCGCCCCCGATTTAGGCCTTTAAAATAAGGCCCCAAATACTTTCAAAAAAGAAACTACCAGGAGAAAAATGTCAATTACGCTAAAAGCAGAAAAAAGAGAAAAATTTGGCACGTCTGAATCTAGAAGAATCAAGAATGCGGGCCGTATTCCGGCTGTTATTTACGCCGCTGGCGGAAATATAAATTTAAGTCTAGATGCCCGAGAATTCGAAGCTGAATATTTTAAAGGCAGCTTAACAGTTTCATTAATCGAACTCGAACTTGCTGATAAAAAAACCAAAGTAATCGCGCATAAAATTGAATTAGATCCAGTTTCTGATCGCCCTGTTCACGTCGACTTCCTCGGATGCGATAACGTCAAAGCTATTCGCGCTAAACCAAAATTTTCTTTCACCAACCAAGATAAATCTTTGGGTCTAAAAAAAGGTGGAATGCTCAACATCATTTTGCGCAAAATTGAAGTTGTGTGCGACAGCGAAAAATCAATTCCAGCAACAATTGAAATCGACATCGCCAATTTTCACATCGGACATAAAATCAGAACAACCAACCTGGTCTTACCTGCTGGAGTCAAGTTGTTCAAAAAGGGCGATCTGTTAATTGCTAGCATCACTGGTCGTGGCAAGTCTGAAGAAGAAGCCCCGGCCGCAGGTTCTCCAGCAGCAGGTGGAGCTCCAGCTAAAGCAGATGATAAAAAAGCTGAAGCCAAAAAAGCCGAAGCTAAAAAGCCAGAATCTAAAAAATAATGAGTCCGTTATCCTTGAATTTACGAAGTAAATTCAAGGATCTCAGGAGCTTTATTCGCAAGATCCCCGAAGTTTTTCAAACTTCAAAGATGACTCGTGAAATTGCCTTCCTCTTCTTATTGATATTTCCCCAGGTCGCTCATTCCAAAACTTTTGCTACCAGTGGCTTCATAAATTTTTCCGCCGCTTCGCGTAATCAAGACTCTACATTTGAACAGAAAAATCTTCCCGACGGCTTAACCAAAAATCGCCTAAATAATCCTCAATCGATTGGCAACGATTCGCAGATCTTTTTAAAGTTTGCCAAAGAGGCGCCAGAAGGCCTAAAATATGGAATTACGGCTAAGACCGAATTCAATTTCAATTCTGACGGTCGCAATGAAAATCCTAATCTCGATCAGATTTTTACCTTCGCTGAAAGCGATTTCGGTAAGTTTGAATTAGGAAATAATCAGGCGGTAAATCAAAAAATGAAATCTGGCCCAACTAGTTTTGCACGAGGGGCGGGAGGAATTAACGGAAAATATCTCGAACAAGTAAATTTGCCAATGCTTGGTGGCTCTGGCTCGGCTCCACATTTTATTCTACTCGCACAATCTCCGATCGGTCACGGCGGCTACGCTAAATCTTTTTACCGACCAGATTCATTGCAATATTCCGGAGTTAATCGCAGCCAGTTTCGCGCGCTTAAAGATAACAGTTTTGATGGGGTAGAAGACGCAACAAAAATAAATTACTACTCACCAAGAATTTCTGGATTGCAGCTCGGTACTAGTTACGCTCCAAATAGCGCCAATATTGGTGTAACCAAGCAAGTGATGCGAGATGTTAACCCAACAAGCATCAAGGATATTTTTAGCTTCGGTGCGAATTATTCTGAAAATTTTGACAATCTTGCTGTTGAAATTTCAGCTACGGCAGAGAAGGGAAGAGTTAGAAATTCACACGCAGATTTATCCGCTTATGATCTTGGCACCAGTCTAAGTTATTTTGGCTTCACAATCGGCGGATCTTACGGCTCATGGGGCTCTTCACTACAGCCAACTTCAGGAATTTATACAAAGCAAGGTGACGCAACTTATAACACTTTTGGCATCGCTTACGAGTTTGGACCATTATCAACAAGTATCACCAGCCTCAACAGCTCTTTCCAAAAAAATAATTATTCAGCGATTTCTTTCGGTGTTGATTACAAATTAACCCGTAGTCTGATGCCTTATTTCGAGCTGACAAAATTTTCCTTTAACCCCACAAGTCAAAGTGCACAAGGTAATCAAGGTTACGTTTTTTTAGCCGGCGCTTTGTATTCCTTTTAGCTCAATCAATAAATAGCAACCAAATGAGTATCGCCGCCCTAGATTCCTATATGCTTCCACTCAAGCAGATCCTCGATCGCGACGGTGTAAATGAAGTTTCAATCAATCGTCCTTTTGAGGTTTGGGTAGAATTAAAAGGTGACATGGTTCGTGAAGAATTGCCGAGCTTTGACATGGAGCATTTGAAATCCATGGGCCGTCTTATCGCACAATCAACTGAACAACGTTTAAGCGAGGAAGAGCCTCTGCTTTCTGCAACTTTGCCGAGCGGTTATCGTATTCAAATAGTCTTCCCACCAGCCTGCGAACAAGGTTGCGTAGTGATGTCGATTCGTAAGCCATCAAGCTTGAAGTGGACTTTGGAAGACTACGATAAAATGGGTATGTTCGATAATGCTTCAGTCGGTGAAGTTGAAGATAAAAACGATCTAATCTTGGCGAAATTATTACAGCTTGGACGCATCAAAGATTTTCTCGCACGTGCCGTTATTTACAAAAAAAATATTATTATTTCTGGTGGTACTTCGACTGGTAAAACTACATTTACGAACGCGGTAATCCGCGGCATTCCTCACGAAGAGCGTCTTATTACGGTTGAGGATGCGCGAGAAGTTGATCTCACCTCCCACCCAAATCGTGTGCATTTACTCGCTTCGAAAGGTGCGCAAGGTCGGGCAAAAGTTACTACTCAAGATCTGATTGAAGCCTGTCTACGTCTACGTCCAGAACGAATTATCGTCGGTGAGTTGCGCGGCTCAGAAGCATTTAGCTTTCTGCGCGCAATCAACACAGGTCATCCAGGATCAATTTCAACTCTCCACGCCGACACCCCAAAAATGGCGATCGAACAATTAAAAATGATGGTGATGCAAGCTGGCCTCGGAATGACTCCGAGTGAAATCGTTTCTTACATTAAAAACGTCGTCGACATCATCGTGCAGCTAAAACGCGGCGGAAAAGGAAGGCGTTACATTTCAGAAATTTATTTCCGGGCCATTCACGATAAACGCGAAAAAACAGACTAAATTTTAATTTACTCCGATCTCTCAAATTCATCATTGCCTGCGCAGGGATAAAAGGATGAGTGGGAGATAAAACAAAAAACAAAATATGCGCTCACGCTTCTTCACTAAAAAATCTGAATTTCTAACTCTGGGACAAGCCCTTGATATCACTGGTGCCACGCTTGCTTCTGATTCAGATTTAAATCAAAAAATTTATGACGTTGCAACGCTAGAAAAAGCCGAAGCGCAGCAAATTTCTTTCTTAAATTCTGGTCAATATTTGGATAAATTTTTGAGCTCAAAAGCGGGATTTTGCTTACTCGATGAAAAGCAATTAAGTAAGGCTCCG
>CANNMN010000015.1 GCA_947505885.1 Rickettsiales bacterium | reverse complement strand
TTTTTCTTTGAGTAAAGTTATTAAAAGAGCAGCTTCAGCTTGGGTAATTTTTGGATTTTTTTTGTCAGGAAGGGAGTCTTTGTGACTCAAGATAAACTCGTCACTAACCGTAAAAACGAAAGAGTTGCGATCTCCCGCGCCGTAAAGTTCTACCCGCCCCTGGTGCAAGCTGCCTGAGGCGCAGGACGAGAGGATTAATAACAAGAAAAAAGCAGCCTTCTTAAAGATATTAAGAAGAGGCGGCATCTTCAGCGGCGCCAGCATCAACAAGAAAATCTAGCTTTTCTTTAATACGCGAAGCTTTGCCGGTTAGGTTGCGCAAATAGTAAAGCTTACTACGACGCACTACGCCCTGCTTCAAAACCTCTACAGCAGCAAGCAATGGCGAGTAAACCATAAATTTTCTTTCAACGCCAATGTTGGAGCTAATCTTTCTAACGGTAAAAGAGGCTGAATAATTCAGATCGCTTTTTGTCTTGGCAATTACGACGCCTTTAAAAGCTTGAATACGGGTGTTTCCAGCTTCAGTGATTTTGTATTTCACATTAACTGTGTCGCCAGCTTTGAATTTTGGCAGCTTACGATTTTCTAGGATTTTTTTAGTCTGCTCCTTAGCAAAATCTGAGAGTAAGTTTTTCATAAATTAATTAATTCTAAGCAGTTTTTTCTTCGGATTTTTCTTCAACAATAACTCTGTCAACTAGCTCAAATAAAGCCATTGGAGCTTTATCGCCAGTTCTGAATCCAAATTTTAAAATTCTAGTATAGCCACCATTTCTGCTGACAATTCTTGGGCCAATTTCTTTGAAAAGCTTCTCGACAACGAGGTCATTGCCAAGAATTGAGATTGCCAAACGACGGTTTGCCAGAGTATCTTTCTTAGATATTGTTAGAAGCTTCTCAACAAAAGGCCTAATTTCTTTAGCTTTTGGCAAGGTTGTTTTGATGACTTCGCGCTGCAAAATAGCGAGAGAGAGGTTGCGCAACAAAGCTTTTCTGTGTGCAGTATTTCTACCGAGCTTGCGCCCCTTAATTCTGTGATACATTTTTAGAACTCCTTATTCTTCATTTTGAGCAATTCATCCATATTTTTTGGTGGCCAATTGGCAATTTTCATGCCAAAATTTAAATTCATTGCCTTTAGATTTTCCTTTAATTCATTGAGAGATTTTCTACCAAAATTTGCAGTCTTGAGCATCTCTGATTCTGTTCTTGCGACGAGATCACCAACGTAAATGATATTTTCGTTTTTAAGGCAATTGTAAGAGCGAACGGAAAGCTCTAACTCATCAATTGTCTTCAATAAATTTTTGTTAAACTCCTGCTCAACAAAAACTTCTTTTTGTACTGGGGCGTCAACTTTTGACAAATCAAAATTGACAAAAACCTGCAACTGTTCTTGAAGAATTTTTGCCGCAACGCCTAATGCGTCTTGAGGGCTAATGGTACCGTTAGTATCAATTTCAAGGATCAGTTTATCAAAATCAGTGATCTGACCAACGCGAGCATTTTCAACTCTGTAAGAAACTTTCTTTACCGGACTAAATACAGAATCAACCATGATAGTTCCAACGGCGCGGTCACTCTTCTTTCCTTGTTCAGCTGGAACATAGCCCTTGCCACATTCGACATTGATTTGCATGTCGATCTTTGCACCCTTATTCATAGTGCAGATCAGAAGATCTTTATTGACGATATGAACGCCAGCTGGAGCTTCAATTGATCCGGCATAAACTGGACCAGTTTTACTGGTAGAAAGCTTTAAAACACATGGAGAGGCTCCCTCCTTGGAGACTGCTAGTGATTTTAGATTCATAATGATGTCAAGGACGTCTTCCTTTATTCCATCAACACTGCCATATTCATGGAGAACGCCTTCAATTTTAACTGAAGTAACTGCAAATCCGTTAATAGAAGAGAGAAGAACTCGACGAAGAGCATTACCTAATGTGTTACCAAAGCCCCTAGCAAAAGGCTCCATAACTATGATTGATTTAGTTAGGTTATCATAGCCGTCTTTTAGAATTACGGATGTTGGTTTGGTCAATAGAGACCAGCTTTCTTTTAAGATCGCCATATTGCTAAAAAATTGGAATTAAAACTCGTATTAAACGCGTCGTCTTTTTGCTGGACGACAGCCGTTATGTGGGTGGTAAGTAATATCTTTAATCATGGTAACATTAATCCCAGAAGCCTGAATTGCGCGCAGAGAAGCCTCTCTACCGACTCCAGGACCTCTCACTTCAACCAAAGCACTTTGTAAGCCACACTCTTTTGCAATATTAATTACATGTTGGGTTGCAACTTGCGCAGCATAAGGGGTTGATTTTCTTGAGCCCTTAAAGCCTTGTTTTCCAGCTGATGACCAGCAGATTACATTACCAGCCCCATCGGAGATGGTGATGATTGTATTGTTGAAGCTAGCATAGACATGAACAACGCCACTGCTAATATTTTTCTTTTTTTTGTTTGAGCCTTTAGAGGATTTTTTTTCCTTTGATGCTGCGTCTATTTTTGTCTCAGTCATTTTAAAAATTATTTAACTGCTTTCTTTTTTCCGGCAATTGCCACGCCACGACCCTTACGAGTTCTAGCATTAGTATGGGTTCTTTGTCCGCGAACTGGAAGTTTCTTCACGTGACGAATACCGCGATAACAACCTATATCAATCAGTCTTTTTATATCTGAAGTAACTTTTCTCCTTAGGTCTCCCTCAAGAACAGCTCGTTCTTTTTCAAGTAAGGCACGAACTTCCACTAGCTTGTCTTCGCTTATTTGGTGAGTTCGAAGCTCGAGAGCGATTTTTAATTTTTTGCAAATTTTGTTAGCGGTAGTTTTGCCAATTCCGTATATATAGGTTAAAGCGATAACAAAGCGCTTTTCTTTTGGAATATTTACTCCAGCGATTCTAGCCATTTTTTAAATTAAAATTTTTTAGAAGAAGACTTAAGCGCTTCGATCAATGCCTCAAAAACGAGGGGCGCGCCTTTTATGGACGAGATCGAAACAAGCAAGTTCTTTTTTTGATAAAACTGTGTAAGTGGGTAAGTAGACTCGTGATAGATTTTGAGACGATTTTTTACCGCCTCTTCATTATCGTCAGATCTGCCTTCAAATTCAATTGAGCCACAATTATCGCAAAGTCCATTTTTTATAAGAGGTTTGAAATAATGATTATAAATCGCGCCACAACTTTTACAAGAAAAGCGGCCAGAAATTCTTTTGACTAGAGTTTCTTCGTCAATCTCAAAATTGAAAACGTGATCAATTTTTTTACCAAGTGAATCAAGTATCTTTTCAAGCTCTTCGGCTTGAAAGGTAGTGCGCGGAAAGCCATCGAGGATAAATCCATTATCGCAATCCGAGTTGATGAGTCTAATCTTTATAATATCAATAATAATATTGTCTGGAACCAGTTTTCCTGATTCCATGTAAGATTTAGCCAGTTTGCCTATTTCACTTTGCTGCTCAACTTCCCTGCGCAAAGTCTCGCCGGTTGAAATTGCCGGAACTTTTAATTTTGCAGAAAGCATTGCTGCCTGGGTACCCTTGCCAGAGCCAGGCGCTCCAAGAAAAATTATGTTCGTCATGCTCTTACCCTCACTCTTCTCCTTTTAGCTCCTGAGCCTGAGCCATACTTATTTGCTAAGAGATGTGATTGCACCTGGTTTACCAAATCGAGAACAACATTGACTAAAATCAAAATTCCTGTACCGCCAATATGAAGAGGGATTGAATAATGAGTTACTAAAATTTCTGGCGTGATACAAACGATGATTAAGTAAATTGCGCCGAGCAAAGTAAGACGAGAAACTACCTTATCGAGATGTTGCGCCGTAGCCATTCCAGGTCTAACCCCGAGAATAAAACAATTACTCTTTTTTAGATTATTTGCGACATCCTCGGTATTAAAAACAATAGATGAATAGAAATAAGAGAAGAAAAGAATTAGAGAGGAAAAAAGAAACAAGTAAAGTCCTCCACCTCTGCGCAAAGCTGAAACAAAAAAATCTCCATCAGTGCCAGTAAATTGTATTATTGCCGCTGGAAACATCAGAATTGAACTAGCAAAAATAGGGGGAATTACACCAGAGATATTTATCTTTAGTGGTAAAAAAGATGAATCAGACATCCCTGCAGCCTTCATCATTGTTGCATTTGGATATTGAATTTTGATACGTTTATGAGTTTTCTCGATAAAACATACCAGCATTAAAAACCCGGCAAAAGCAGCAAAAAAAAGTAAAACTGTAAACCAAGAATAAATGCCAGTTTTAGAAAGATCAAAAACTTGGATAATTGTTGAAGGAAGAGATGATACAATACCCACAAAAATTATTAGCGAGATGCCGTTGCCGATACCGGAAGCTGTAATTCTCTCGCCAAACCACATCAACATAACCGTACCCCCAACGAGACTAACGCAGGTGGTCCACATAAAAATATTAGAATCAGAAACAAAGGCGCTGTGCTCAGGATTTGATAGAGCGTAATATACTCCGAGCGACTGAAAAAGAGCGAGAATAATGGTTAAGTAACGAGTGTACTGATTAATCTTGGCGCGACCATACTCACCTTCCTTCTTTAAAGACTCGAGACCTTTATGCATCGAGGTTAATAATTGCATTATGATCGAAGAGGTGATGTATGGCATAATATTCAGCGCAAAAATACTCATGCGCTCTAAGGCCCCACCCGAGAATAGATTTATCATGCCAAACATACTGGCACCTTCAGATGCAAAGAATTTTTTTAGAACCTCAACATCAATACCTGGAATTGGCACGAAAGTACCGAAACGGTAAATGAGTAAAATACCAATGGTGAAGAGGATCCTTCTTTTAAGTTCTGAATTTGCAGTAACCTTAGGCATTATGCGCTAAAATCTTTTGCTTTTTCAGAATAGGCGTCAACAGCAACTTTGAATTTTAATAAAATTTCTTTTTTGCTCATGATGAGCTTAACTTTGGAGTTTTTGCATTTAATCAAGCCAGCATTCTCCAGGGATTCTTTTGTAATGATCGAAGAGGCGTCAATCTTCTTACTTTCAATCATGGAGACAATATCTCGTATACTAACAGCTTCAATTTTTTTGCGGAGGACATTCGTGAAGCCTTTTTTAGGCAAGCGCATGTAGATTGGCGTTTGACCACCCTCAAAACCTTTTACCGAATGATGTCCGGTTCTAGCTTTTTGCCCTTTTACACCGCGTCCGGAAGTTTTACCTTTGCCAGAGCCAATACCGCGGCCAACCCTGATTCGCGAGTTTCTTTTAATTTTTGGAAGAGTAGTAAGAGAAAGAGACATAGTTTAATTAAATTTTACAGCGTGACTGACTTTTTTAATCATGCCAATTATTGCCTGGGTGACCATTAGTTCTGATGAAGAACCAATGCCCCTTAGACCAAGACCAACAAGATTTCCTTTTTGTCTGTCATTAAATTTTAACCCGCTTTTGATTTGGGTTATGGTAATTTTTTTATTGAGGAAGTTTTCTGGCTTCATGGCTATTCAGTTTTTTGTTCTTGTTTTGGCTCTACATATTTGAGTGCTGAATTTCTTCTTTTAATAATTTCAGAAATTTCTTTCGATCTTCTTTCGGCGATTAATCTCGGAGAAAGGAGTTGCTTAAGAGCTGCAAAAGTTGCGCCAACCATATTGTAAGGATTTGAGGTTCCAACTGACTTGGCTACGATATCATGAATACCTGCGCATTCAAAAATTGCACGCATTGGACCACCAGCAATTACTCCAGTTCCGGCTGGGGCAGATCTAAGGTAAACTTTTCCGGAACAAAATCTGGCGAAAATATCATGATGAATTGTGCGTCCCTCTTTTAGAGCCACTTTAATCATTGCTTTTTTAGCCGCTTCAAAAGCTTTGCTTTTAGCGTCCGCTACTTCAGTTGCATTTCCCTTTCCAAAACCAACGCGACCATTTGCGTCTCCAACCACAACCAGGGCGGAAAAAGACATATTCTTACCGCCTTTAACGGTCTTAGAAACACGATTGATTGAAACTAGTTTTTCAACAATTTCTGTAGTTTTTTCCTTTTGATTTTTTGCTTGTTGTTTTGACATCTGAAGATTTTTTAAAATTGTAGGCCAGCTGCGCGGCAAGATTCGGCTAGAGCCTTAACGCGACCGCCGTAAACATAGGCCCCTTTGTCAAACACGATTTTTGTGACGCCGCCTTTTAAGCAAAGCTCCGCAAATTCTTTTCCAACTGACTTGGCTTTTTCAAGGCCTGAAATTTTTGGACTTCCTTTAAAATTCAATGTTGAAAAGGAGTATAAGACTTTGCCACTATGATCAAATAATTGAATATAAATATTTGTATTTGATCTGTGGACAGAGGCGCGTGGGCGGAGCGACTTATTGCTTTTTGCAATTCTGTTTCTTGTTCTAAATTTTCTTCTGTCGTGATTAGTTAGCATATTATTTTTTCTTACCTTCTTTTCTTAGTATTGATTTTCCAGAAACCTTAACACCCTTTCCCTTATATGGCTCGGGCTTTCTAAAAGAAATAATTTCTGCGGCAACTTGACCAACCAAGACTTTATCGTCACCAGAAATAATGACGAGGTTTGGTTTTTCAAAAACAGCAGTTATTCCCTCTGGCAATCCATAAAAGATTTCATGACTGTACCCGAGAGTTAGGGTTAAAATACCCTTATCAACTGCGGCTTTGTAGCCAACTCCATTAATTTCTAAAGTAGTTTTGAAGGGAATATTCAGGCCAGCAACAAGATTTTTTATGTTACTTCTGTCCATTCCAACGAACATTGGAGCGGTGCTTTCATTTTTAGCGACTGCAGAAAGTTTAATTTTTTTATCAATAAACTCCGCCTTAACTAGGGGATTAACCTGATAAGTTTTTTTGATTTTTCCGGTATCAAAGGTAATGACAGTTTTATCTATGGTAACTTTGATATTTTCTGGAATGATAACTGGTAATTTTCCGACGCGAGACATGATTCAATTAAAAAACTTTAAGAAGAACTTCACCGCCAACTTTTTTAATTCTGGCTTCGTGATCGGCAATAACACCTTGCGAAGTTGAAAGAACAACCGTACCAAGACCATTTTTAACCAAAGGAATTTTGTCGACGGAGCAATAAACTTTTTTCCCAGGCTTAGAGATAACTCTAATCTCACTCACCACCGGAGTTGAGTAATGATATTTAAGTTGAATATCAAAGCGAGAAGCCAAGCCCTCCTCTTTTACCTTGCTATAGTTAAGGATGTAGCCTTCGTTTTTGAGGATATATAAAACACCCTCTCTTAAGCGAGAAACTGGTGAAGTGATGACGGCCTTGTTGGCCATGTAGCCATTTTTGATTCTGGCTACTAGATCTGAAACCGGATGATTAAAAAACATTTTACCAACTTGATTTAATTAAACCTGGAATTTGTCCCCAAGATGCGAGCTCTCTTACCGCAATACGCGACATGCCAAATTTTCTGAGATTGCCTCTGGGTCTACCCGAAAGAGCACATCTTCTTCTTTGCCTAACATAAGAACCGTCGCGCGGCATTTGTGTAAGTTTTGTTTGGGCCGAAAGTCTTTCTTCAAATGACAAATTTATGTTCGTAGCTGTTGCGAGAAGTTGTTGCCTTTTTGCTCTATGCAAAGAGGAAATCTCTTCTCTTTTTTTGTTTCTGCGAATGAGTGATCTTTTAGCCATGTTTATTTTATTGGAAGGTTAATCTTCTTCAACAGATAGAGGGCTTCCTCTTTTGTTTTTGCCGTAGTCGCTATTGTAATATTTAAACCAAAAACCTTAGGAATGTTATCAAGGTCAACCTCAAGGAAAACTCCGTGCTCCTTCAAACCAAAGCTATAGTGATTGCTCTGGTTAAATCCCTTAGATGAAAGGCCACGAAAATCTCTTACTCTGGGCAATGCAACATTCACTAAACGATCGAGAAATTGATACATTTTCTCTCCGCGCAAAGTTACTCTGCAGCCGATTGGTAAATCTTCGCGTAGTTTGAAGGTTGAAATTGCCTTGCGCGCTTTAGTTAGAACCGCTTTTTGACCCGCAATATTTGAAATTTGCGCCGCCAAATAAGAGAGAAATTTGTTGTCACTGTCGACAGCTTTTATGCCGACATTGATACTAACCATCTTTAATCTTGGGACGGCCATCACATTGGTGTAAGAAAAATTCTTTTTCAAATCAGCAATTGAATTTTTGTAGAGTTGTTCAGTTAGACTATTCATGGATTATCCGATTTTCTTTCCTGATTTTTTTGAGACTCTGATCTTTTTAGTGAAGGATTTTCCTTCACCAGATTCAGTAACGAATTTGATTTTTATCGGCTTACCATTTTCAACATGAGAAATATTTGAAAGATGGATCGGCTTTTCTACTTTGATGATCTGTCCGGGATTTTGTGCGTTTGGTTTTTTATGAACAGTCGCAATATTAACACCTTCAACCAGAGCTTTTTCACTCAAAATTGAGGTGATCTTGCCGATCTTGCCCTTGCTTGAGCCTGTGACCACAATAACCTCATCGCCTTTTTTAAATTTATTTGCCATTTATAAAACCTCCGAAGCTAAAGACGCGATTTTTAAGAAATTTTTTTGACGCACTTCACGAGCAACTGGCCCAAATACACGAGTCGCTATCGGCTCTCCATCTTTATCAACCAGCACAATCGCATTATCATCAAATTTGACGAAGCTGCCATCTGGTCTAACTATTTTACTTCTGGTTCGCACGATTACTCCTTTTGCAACTGATCCTTTTTTCATTTTTGAACCGGGAGTCACGCTTGTTATTGAAATAACGATAATATCAGCGATACCAGTGATCATATGATGAGAACCGCCTAAAACCTTGATGCACCTGGCAGTTTTAGCGCCTGAATTATCGGCGACTACCAGATTTGTCTGCATTTGAATCATTTTTAAAACTAATTAGTTAACTTTGAGCGCCCATCTCTTTCTTTTTGAAAGTGGTCTTGAGCTAATAATTTCAACCTCTTGCCCTACTTCAACTTTTTTACCGCTGGAATCGACAAGATATTTTTTATATACAGTAACATATTTTTGATACTGGGGGTGTTTTTTATAAGTTGACGCAACAGCCTTGAAGGTCTTGTCGTCGATGATATTAAGAACTTTTACTTTCATGCTTGTGCGTTTAACTTAGTAAAAAGTCTGGCGACTTCTTTCTTTTTTCTTTTGTAGTCATTAACGGGGACCGCTTCGCCAGAAGATGCTTTGACTCTAAACATCAGAAGATCTTTTTTTAGGCTAGCAATATTTGCTAAAATTGACTTTTTTTCATCCTTATTCATACATGGCTCACTATTTTAGCTTTGAAAGGTAGTTTAGCTGAGGCTTTTTGCAGAGCAGTTTCCGCAGATACTGAATCGATGCCATCGATTTCAAAAACAATACGGCCAGGTTTTATTTTAGCGATATAATATTCGACGTTACCCTTGCCACTTCCCATCCTTACTTCGGCCGGCTTTTTTGTAACTGGAGTATGTGGAAAAACCATAATCCACAGCTTTCCAGCGCGCTTCATATAGCGAGTTATTACTTTTCGCGCTGACTCAATTTGCTTTGAAGTCAATTTAGATGGCTCAAGGGCTTTAAGGCCGAAGGATCCAAATTTTAGGCTATTTCCGTTTGCAGCGACGCCAAGAATTTTCTTGCCGCCCTTCTGCGCTTTTCTGTATTTTGTTTTTGCTGGTACGAGCATTTTTAAATCGTTTGTATTTTTTTCTTTTCGACAAAGCCTTTGTGGATCCAAACCTTTACGCCAATTACTCCGTAAGTTGTGTAGGCTTTGGCCGTAGCGTAGTCGATATTGCAACGCAAAGTATGAAGCGGAACAGATCCCTCTTTATACCATTCAGTTCTGGCAATTTCGGCGCCACCAAGTCTTCCGGCAACGCTAACTTTAACGCCTAAAGCGCCATATTTCATTGCTGATTGCATTGCTTTCTTCATTACTTTCTTGAAAGCGGCGCGACCCTCTAGTTGTTTAGCAATGCTTTGTGCAACTAGCTGAGAATTGATGTCTGGCTTGTCAATTTCAACAATTTTTACATCAACTTTGCAGCCTGCGATTTTTTCAACCGCTTGGTTAATTTTCTCAATATCAAGACCTTTCTTACCAATTAAGACCCCTGGTTTAGAAGTTTTGATAATTAAATTAATTTTATCAGATGGGCGCTCAATAATAACGCTACCAACGCCACAATGTGCGTAGTTCTTTTTAATAAAATTGCGAATACCGACATCAGAAATTAACTTCTTAGCATAATTTTTATGATCATACCAAAGAGATTCCCAATTTTTATTGTTCAGTAATCTAAAACCTACCGGATTAACCTTTTGACCCACTGTTTATTCTCCTTTTTTTTGTTTTTTTTCTGGAGCTCTTTCAGCCAAAATTACCCTGATGTTGCTGAAAGTTTTAAGAATGCTACTTGATTTACCGCGCCCTCTTGCTGCAAATCTACGTAAAGCAAAAGCTCTGCCCACGTCAATTTCTTTAACGTAAAGATTGTCGACGTCCATATTATGATTATTCTCTGCATTAGACATCGCCGAGTAAATTAAAGCCCGCACAATTGGCGCTATCTTTAATTTAGAGAATTGTAATAACTTCAAAGATTCGGAAACCGATCGCCCGACAACATTCTTAGTAACTCTCATTACCTTAAGTGGACTTGATTTTACCGTTTGAAGTGAGGCTATCGCTGTTTTTTCAGTCATAATCTATGATTTTGTAACTTTCTTATCGCCGCCATGTCCATGGAAGGTACGAGTTGGAGCAAATTCACCAAGCTTATGACCAACCATACCTTCGGTTACTGCAACCGATACAAATTTTTTGCCATTATGAACAGCAAAATTGACTCCAACAAACTGCGGTAAGATTGTTGATCTTCTTGACCAGGTTTTAATCACCTGCCTTTTCGAAGAATTTAAGTACTCCCGCACTTTTTTAAGTAGATAACCATCCACGAATGGAATTTTCCAAGTTGATCTAGGCATGTTATTTGTCTCTTCTTGATTTGATAATAAGGCGATTAGAAGGCTTGTTTCTTTTTCTGGTAATTTTTCCTTTTGCTGATTTTCCAGTTGGAGAAACTGGGTGTCTACCACCAGAAGTCTTTCCTTCACCGCCGCCATGAGGGTGATCAACGGGATTCATTGCCACACCTCTGACAGTCGGACGAATGCCTAGCCATCTAGATCTGCCAGCCTTTCCAATAGTAACGTTTTTGTTATCTAAATTGGATACTGAGCCGATTGCGGCCATACACTCAAGGGCAAACATTCTTATTTCACCAGATTGGAGCTTAACTTGTGCATAACCACTATCTTTACCAACAAGCTGTCCGTAAGTTCCTGCCGCCCTAGAAATCGCACCTCCACAGCCGGGTTTTAATTCAATGTTATGTATAATTGAACCAATCGGAATGACTGCAAGAGGCATTGCGTTGCCTATTTTTACGTCTATCAACTTCTTCGATGAAATTATGCGATCGCCAACCGATAATTTATGTGGGGCTAGAATATAGGAAAAAATCCCATCAGAATATTTTAATAAGGCTATGAAGGCTGTGCGATTCGGATCATACTCAATGCGCTCTACAACTGCCTCAATATCATATTTATCGCGTTTAAAATCGATAATGCGAAATGATTTTTTATGTCCAGCAGATTTGTGTCGAACGGTAATGTGACCAAAGTTATTGCGCCCAGCGTTCTCACTAACTTTTGTAGTTAATAATTTAAGTGGGCCACCTTTCCACAAATCACTTCTGTCAATCGCGACGAATTGTCTGAGTGATGGTGTAATAGCTTTGTAGTTTCTAAGAGCCATAACTAAGAACTGAAATTAATTGACTGGCCTTCTTTCAAGGTAACTATGGCCTTTTTATAAGAACCTCTTGTGCCTTGAGTGCCTTTAAATCTTTTGGTTTTCCCCATGGTGTTAATTATATTTACAGCAGTAACCTCAACGGCGAAGGCCTTTTTGATTAGAGAGGCTATTTCATTTTTGTCGCAACTAGAGCAGACTTGAAAATGATACTTTCCTTCGGCGAGCTGTTTATTTGATTTCTCAGTATAAATTAGTGCCTTGATTTTATCGTAGTTGAGTAGGGCTGTCATTAGGCAATTACTCCTAAAATTTTAGATTCAAAAATTTTGTCATCGACCAAAATGTGATCGAAATTCAAAATGTCATAAACATTGATTGCTTTGGCATGAATAGCTTTCACGCCTTTAAGATTTTTAGCCGACTTGATTAGAGCCAGATTAGAGCCATCATGTACAATTAGAGCGCTAGAAAATTTATTACTCTCTAAGACGGCGCTAATTTTAGAAGTCTTGATTTCCACTCCAAAGTCAGAAAAAATCGCGACCTTATTTTCCTTCATCTTGAACCTTAGTGCGTCTGACAAGGCGATAGAGATAATCTTTTTTGGCATTGAAAAGTCAAAAGAACGAAGTGTCGGACCGTGGCAGGTTCTTCCTCCAACGAATTGAACTGATCTGCGACTACCTTGACGAGCACGACCAGTACCTTTTTGTTTCCAAGGCTTGGCTGTTGTTCCTGATATTTCAGCCATGGTTTTGGTTTTTGCTGAGCCAGATCTTCTACGCGCAAGTTGCCAACGAACTACGTAAGAAACTGATTTAGCACTTTTGATTTCAAGAGTAGAAGCTACATCGATCGACTTAGAGCCAAGAGTAGTTTTACCGAAATCTATTGTTTTAATAGTAAGAGAAGTCATGCCTAGAAAGCTTTAGCAATTTTAAGAATAACGTCAGAGCCGGCGTTACCCGGAACCGCGCCTTTAACGGCAATAACAGATTTTTCCTTGTCGATTAAGACAACTTCCAAATTTTTAACCGTAACATTAGCTACGCCCATATGTCCGGCCATTTTTTTCCCTTTGAATGTTTTACCGGGATCTTGTCTCTGACCAGTTGATCCATGAGAGCGATGCGAAACAGATACGCCGTGAGAAGCCTCTAGGCCGCGAAAATTCCATCTCTTCATTACGCCGGCGAAACCTTTACCAATAGTAAGCCCTCTGATACCGATTTTATCGCCAGTTTTAATAATTGAATCTACGGTAAATGAATCTCCAACTTTAAGAGCTAAGCCTTTTTTTACTTGCGAGTTGTGAATCTTTTTAAACAAAGGAAGAGATTTCTTATTAAAAATTCCAGCTACGGATTTGCTAACTTTTTTTGGATTGGAGGTTTTTTCAAATGCCACTGAGAGACTGTCGAAATCTTTGGTTTCGTCGGATGCGGTAGACAAAATACAGTTTTCGTAAACTTGCACCATAGTCAGAGGAACGATTGCGCCATCATCTAGAAAGAGATGGGTCATACCAATTTTTTTACCAAGTAATTCTAACATTTAATTATCCTAATTTTTACCGTTGAGTGCGATCTTGATATTCACGCCGGCAGAAAGACTGAGCTTCATTAAGGCATCAACTGTTTGAGAAGTTGGAGTAATAATTAACAATCTTTTTGAAGACCTGATTTCAAATTGCTCACGAGAATCTTTGTCAACGTGAGGACCGCGAATCACACAAAATTTTTCAATTTTTGTTGGAAGTGGAATTGGGCCGTTAATACCAGCTCCAGTTCTTCTCACGGTAACAATGATCTCATTCATCGCCTTGTTCAAAACAAAGTGGTCAAACGATTCCAGAGTAATTTTGATGCTTTCTTTATTTACTATCTTCATTGCTATTTCAAAATCTTAGAAACCACCCCAGCCCCAACAGTTCTTCCGCCCTCGCGGATGGCGAACCTGAGTCCTTCTTCCATGGCAATTGGAGCGATAAGTTCAACCGTTAGGCGTACGTTATCTCCAGGCATTACCATTTCAGTTCCTTCTTTAAGAGTTACTGAACCAGTAACATCTGTCGTTCTGAAGTAGAA
>CANNMN010000014.1 GCA_947505885.1 Rickettsiales bacterium | reverse complement strand
TCCGCGTTATGCGCCGATTGTAATTTTTTCTGGTGCCACTGGAGGAGCCGTTCCGTCGCGAGGAGTTGGTTACGAAAATAATATTGTCGCGCTCAATAAAAATCCGATTGATGCATTGCAAGTCACGACAACAGCTATTTCTGCAACTCGCATCTCCGATCTCGCTCACACGATTGCGCAAGGTAAGTTGTTGACGGCGGTTCTAGAAACCGCGATCAATACTGAGTTGCCAGGTTCGGTGCGTGCAGTGGTTAGTCGTGATGTTTATGCTGAAGCAGGAAATGAAGTTTTAATCCCAAAAGGCTCACGTTTGTTTGGATCTTACTCGAGTAAGATTAGTAGAGGTCAGGGTAGAGTTGAGATCGGCTGGACCCGCTTAATTCGTCCGGATGGCGTTGATATGGCAATAACTTTTAATGCCTCAGATCAATTTGGTCGAGCTGGTTTAGTTGGCGATGTTGACAACAAATATAACTCACTAATCGCGAACTCAATCATGACGAGCATGCTTGCTATCGGTGGTGTGGCGGCGGCTCAGAGTATTCTTACGGGGAATAGCGCGACAACCACTACTACAAATCCAACACAAGGCACAACAACTTCAACTGGCAGCGCTACCAATCAGGCGCTTTACGATGTTACTAAAACCATCATCGATACAGTTGGGCAGTTAATCAGTAATACCATCGATCTTAATCCGGTTATTCGCGTTCCTCAGGGAACTAAGATTACCGTGATCGTTAATTCCGACATCACCGTTCCATCAATAAAAAGATGAATAAAAAAACCATCAATCTCCATCTTGTTTCCGATTCAACCGGTGAAACTTTAAGCTCAGTTGCGCGTGCAACTTTATCGCAGTTTGAAGCTGTTGAGTCGAATGATTTTATCTGGCCCTTAATTCGTACTAAGCAGCAATTAAGTAAGGCGTTGGAGTCAATAGAAAAACATCCAGGCATCGTTCTTTACACCATAATGCATGATGATTTAGTTGAAGATTTGCGCAAAGAATGCCACCGACTCAAGATCCCTTGTATCCCAGTTTTGTCGCACATCATCGCCGAATTTTCGAATTATTTAGGGATGCCAATTACTCACGCAGTTGGGCGTCAACACTTGCTCGATGGCGAATATTTTTCGCGCGTTGAAGCCATTAGTTACACACTAACTCACGATGATGGTCAATCTGCCTGGGATTTATTTGATGCTGATATCGTTCTCATCGGCGTGTCGCGCACTTCTAAATCACCGACTTCAGTTTACCTTTCTTGTCGTGGTCACAAGACGGCCAATATTCCTTTTGTGTCGATTGAAACAATTCCGCAAACAGTTTACGAATTAAAAAAACCGTTGATCGTTGGCTTAACAATCAATCCAGAAAAACTGGTTCAAATTAGACAGACTAGACTGGCTTCACTTGGGCAAGAAGGCGAAACTAACTACATTGATCTTGAGGTAATAAAAAAAGAAGTTTCAGAATCGCGTAAACTATTTTCGCGATTACAATGTCCCGTTATTGACGTGACGAAAAGATCGGTCGAAGAAACTGCCGCAAGAATTACTCAGCTCCTTCAAGAAAAACGAAAAAACTAAATACCCGACTATGGCAACACATACTATTTTGATCGTTGATGATGAAGAAGTGCAACGCAAAGCATTCGGAAAAGTAATCACGAGAAACTTGGGCCACAAATGCATCGAGATGAAAAGCGGCTTGGAAGTGGTGGATTTTTTCGTTAATAAAAAATCGCTTAATAATGTTTCTTGTGCCGATGTAGATGTGATTCTTCTGGATCTCTCCATGCCAGATCTCGACGGCTTATCTGTTTTAAAGCAAATCGCGCCAATTAAGGGTGATGTGCAAGTTATTGTGCTTACTGCTAAAAAAGATCTCACTCTTTCTGTTGCTGCCATTAACTACGGCGCGATCGATTACATCGTAAAAGGCGAGCGTGATATTTTTGCGCGAATTACCGCTTCAATTAACAACGCAATCGAGAATAAAAATCTCAAATACCAGGTTTCGCATCTAGGCAGAAAGGAAAGAGATCAAGTTATTTTTTCTGATATTTCTGGAAAAGGCGAAATGATTTTAAGAGCGATTGAGTCAGCAAAAAAAGTCGCCAACTCAACCGTTCCGGTTTTGATTGATGGACCAAGCGGTTCAGGAAAAGAATTAATCGCGCGGGCGATTCATGGCTCTGGATCTAGGTCAGGAAAACCTTTTATTACCATTGAATGCGATTTGCTACGCGCTGACGCTGAAGAAAAATTATTTGGCTCGGAAGGTTTTGTTGCTGACGGAATGGTAAAAAATATCGGCAAATTGCGTGAAGCAAATAGTGGCACGATTTTCTTCAAAAAAATCGATGTTTTGAAGCCGTCACTTCAGGTAAGGTTATTAAACTTTTTACAAGAAGGAGAGTTCATTCCTTCTCTAGGAAAAATGCCGGTGCGAGTTGATGTGCGAATGATCTTCTCAACCACAGCTGATATGAAACAGTTGGTGTTAACGAAGAGAATTCGTGAAGATCTTTTTTATCGCATCTCCGTTTTTCCAATCACCTTGCCAAGCCTTAAAGAGCGCAGCGAAGAAGATATCAAAATTCTAGCCGAAAATTTTTGTCGCGATTTCAGTATTAATGAAAATAAAAAAATCAGATCGATTAGTCCTGAAGCGCTTAGTCTTATCTTTAACAGCGATCTAGAAGATAACGTCAGGCAGCTTAAAAATATAATTTTTCGCGCCGTAGTTTTATGTGACGGCGACGCTCTTCACCCAGAGCATTTTCCGCAATTGCTGATCAAAGAAGGTGCCAACTTAACCAAAGCCAAAGCCATAGTTAAAAAAAGATCAGACATCAATAGTGAGATCATCGATATCTTTGACGAAGAAGGAAAATGCAAAACCATGAGCATGATTGAAGAAGAAATAATCAAGCGCTTGGTTGACATGCGTAGTGGAAATCTATCTGAGGTGGCAAAGCAACTCGACATTGGCCGCTCAACAATTTACAGAAAACTAAAAATTATCGAACAATGAGAAAAGTTAAAACCGCGATTTTTCCGGTTGGGGGATTGGGCACGCGCTTTTTGCCAGCAACAAAATCAATGCCAAAAGAAATGCTGCCGATCGCCAATAAGCCGATCATTCAATATGCTTATGAAGAAGCACGAGATGCTGGAATTGAAAAATTTATTTTCGTTACCGGGCGTAATAAAAACGCGATTAATAATCACTTCGACCACGCTTATGAATTAGAATCGAAGCTCGATGAAAAAAATAAATCACAAGAGCTAGCGCAAGTAATGTCTTGGCTTCCCGATGCTGGGCAGATTGCTTTTGTGCGTCAGCAGAAGCCTCTTGGGCTTGGTCACGCCATTTGGTGTGCGAGAAATTTTATTGCGAAAGATGAAGCCTTCGTGGTGATTCTTGCGGATGAAATGATGCAACAAAGTTCAAATCGGAAGAGAAATTTTCTTGGCGAGATGATTGATCTTTACCAAGAAAAAGAAGATACGGCAAGCATTGTCGCTGTTGATGCAATTGATATGCAAGACACCAATAAATACGGAATCATCAAAATTGCAGGCGAAGAAAGCATAATTGACATGGTCGAAAAACCTAAGCCAGACATAGCTCCATCAAATCTAGCAATTACAGGTCGTTATATTCTTCAGCCAGAAATTTTTGAATATTTGGCGAAGTTTGAGGTTGGTTCCGGCGGTGAAATTCAGCTCACTGACGCGATGAAAGCGATGTGCAAAAATCATCCTTTCTACTACAAAAAAATTGACGAAGTGCGTTTTGATTGCGGAAATGTTTTGGGTTATCTCGAAGCTAATATTGCCTTCGCCCTCGCTAATGGAGAGATCGCAGATGATGTGAAAAAAATTCTTAAAAAATATTCATCATAACTTTCGTCATAATTCGACAAGCTGAGCGTGACTAAGATTCCGCCCTGAACTTGTCGAAGAATTTTCAACTTTTATTCAAAATTATGAAAACAGCATTCGTCTTCCCCGGACAAGGTTCTCAAGCGGTCGGCATGGGAAAAGATCTTTACGAAAATTTTGCTTCGGCGCGTGAAGTGTTCCAAAAAGCTGATGATATTCTTGGCGTTAATCTTTCAAAAATTATGTTTGAAGGTCCAAGCGAAGAGTTAACAAAAACAGAAAATACTCAACCGGCTTTAATGGCAGTTTCAGTGGCTCTAACTACAGTTCTAGAAAAAGAATTCGGTAAAAAAATTACCGATCTTTGCTCTTTCGTTGCCGGACATTCTCTTGGTGAATATTCTGCACTTTGTGCAGCAAAGGCGATTTCACTTGAAGACACCGCGAAACTCTTACAAGTGCGTGGCTCGGAAATGGCTAAGTGTGGCTTGCAATCAGAAGGCGCAATGGCGGCGATTTTAGGAGTGGAAATTGAAGTTGCAGAGGCGATTGCAAGTGAAGCGGCGCAGGGCGAAATATGCCAAGTTGCCAATGATAATTCAGTTGGTCAGGTCGTAATTTCTGGATCAAAATCTGCAATCAATCGCGCTTTAGAAATCGCTAAAGCTAAAGGCGCAAAGCGCGCCATTGCTCTTCCGGTGAGTGGTGCATTTCACTCGAATTTGATGCTTGCTGCGCAAGAAAAAATGAAAATCGCTTTGGCTTCTACCGAGATTAAATCTCCGATTGTGCCTTTAATTGCTAACGTCACAGCTGCTTTAGTTTCTGATCCAAATCAAATTCGCGATCTGCTCGCAAAGCAAATCACTGGCTCAGTGAGATGGCGCGAAACCATGATTTTCTTGGCCTCGCAAGGTGTTGAAGAAATCATCGAAATTGGTTCGGGAAAAGTTTTGGCCGGATTAGTTGGTCGTACTTGCCCAAATATAAAATCGCGCTCGATTCAAAATACTGAAGACCTGAAGAGTTTTTGAGAAAAAAAGATTTTGAGCACGGTGCTCAAAATTGCATTTTAACCAGCATTAGCGGGCTTTAAGTGAAAAAAAATTCTAAATAATTAAAATGCCGAGCACCAAATTTTCTCTTATTGCAATTCGTCTTCTTTCGCGTCTTTGCGGCATTTTTTTACTTATTCTTTCTTTCGTCTTTTCTCTCTCTTTACTCAGTTTTAATTCTGAAGACCCCTCCTTCAATACAGTCTCCACCGACGACCACGTTAGTAATTGGATGGGCTCATCTGGTTCGCACATTGCTGATCTTTCATTCCAGTTTAACGGCTTCGCCTCATTCGTAATTTGTTTAATTATTTTTGCGCTCGGCTTAAAGATTAGTTCACGCGCTGGAGCCAGACATTTGCTGCCTAAAATCATCATTGCTCCGTTTTGTATCTTATGTTTCTCGGTGATTTTTGCTGCTTTGCCACAACCCAGTTGGTGGGAATTTAATTCGCTCGGTGGAGTGAACGGTCATTTTATTCTGGCCAAAACCGCTATTTTTCCAAAAGTTCTAACATTCTTTTTGGCGTTGTTTTTTGGCGTTATTTCTCTGTCGATTATTATTGAAGTTTCCCTTGCTGACTGGGTGTATTTTTCCCGCTATTTCGCTGCAACTGCGCGTTTCTTCTTTACCAAACTTATTGGCGAGAAAAAAGTTTACGAAATGCGCAAAAAATTGCCAATCAGGGCTGAAAAAAAGGATGAGCCAGAAGAGCATTACGAAGAACCTGTCGAAGAAACCGTCGAAGATCTGAAGAAAAAACTGCGCTCACCAAAAACTAAAAAACCAACACGCGGAGCGAAATCGAATTACGAACTTCCAGCTCCAGATCTACTTACTGATCGCTCTAGCGAGAATCGCGACAAGAAAACTAGTCGCGAACTTGTTGAGGCCCAGAGCAAAATGTTGATCAAAGTTTTGGAAGATTTTGGCGTTTACGGAACTGCATTGGCCGCAAAAGTTGGGCCGATTGTTACACTTCACGAATTCGAGCCGGCCGCTGGCACCAAGGCTTCACGAGTAATTGGTCTTTCTGACGACATTTCTAGATCGATGAGCGCGATTTCAGCGCGGATTGCTGTAGTGCCTGGAAAAACTTCGCTCGGTATTGAACTGCCAAATCCAAAACGCGAAATGATTTTTTTGCGTGAATTGCTTGAGTCTAAGGATTACAAGTTTTCACAAGACTCTTTGCCGATAATTTTAGGCAAAGATATCGCTGGCGATACAATGATTGCTGACCTTGCACGCATGCCGCATTTATTGATCGCAGGAACTACGGGCTCAGGAAAATCTGTCGGCTTAAACGTGATGATTTTGTCGCTGCTTTTTAAACTTCGTCCAGACGAATGTAAATTCATCATGATTGATCCGAAGATGCTCGAGCTTTCGATTTACGACGGAATTCCGCATTTACTTTCGCCAGTCGTAACTGAGCCAGGCAAGGCGATTATTGCGCTCAAGTGGGTTGTTGCTGAAATGGAGGAGCGTTACCGTTTAATGTCGAGTTTCGCCGTGCGCAACATCGCCGGCTATAATGAGAAGGCCGAAAAGGCGGCGCTCGGCAATGAAAAGTTAGTGCGTAAAGTTCATACTGGATACGATCCAAGTAATGGTCAGCCGATCATTGAAGAGATAGAATTTGAGCCAAAAAAACTTCCCTTCATTGTGGTTATCGTCGATGAAATGGCTGATTTAATGCTTGTCGCTGGCAAGGAAATTGAAAATTCTGTACAGCGCTTAGCCCAGATGGCACGTGCTGCAGGGATACATATCATCATGGCAACGCAGCGTCCTTCGGTTGACGTAATTACTGGCATCATCAAAGCAAATTTCCCAACCAGAATTTCATTCCAAGTTACTTCCAGAATCGATAGCAGAACGATTTTAGGTGCACAAGGCGCTGAACAATTGCTTGGTCATGGCGACATGATTTATATGTCTGGTGGCAGTAAAATGATTCGTGTTCACGGCCCATTTTGTTCTGATACCGAAATCGAAAATGTTGTGAACTTCATTAAGAATCAGGACCTCAGCGAATTCTCTGATAACGAAAAAATTTCCTTCGAAGTGCCGATCCCAATTTCTTCTGACTCTGGCGAGGGGGATGATTTTGGCGGTGGCGCCGTTAGCGACGAAAGCCTCTACAAAAAAGCCGTAATGATCGTGCGCCGAGATAAAAAACCTTCAATCAGCTACGTGCAACGTCAGCTGCGCATTGGCTATAATCGTGCAGCCACACTAATCGAAAAAATGGAAGAGGAGGGTATAATATCTGCACCAAATATCTCCGGAAAACGCGAAGTAATTGAGGAGTAAAAACTTCATTTTTTTAAAATGAGAGGGCAAAACTGATTTCGCATAAACTTAAATATCCCGATCAAAAACTTTTTTGTTAATTAAAGCATCTAGGAGATTTACACATTGAGTCAGGCTATTTATCGTTTTATCGGTTACTGACTGGCAGCGAAATAATTTGCGTTAGAACCGGCACTCATGCCGATTTATTTGAATAACATGGACAAATTCACATCTTTCTCACTCATTAATTTAATCGCCCATGCCGACATTGTTGTGCAAATGGTGATGTTAATGCTTGTCGCGGCATCTCTCTGGTCGTGGACGATTATTTTTGACAAGCTGATTAAGTTTAGAATTCTACTTAGTCGCTCTGATCATTTTGAAGGTTTGTTCGAAAGTGGTGAAACTTTGGAGGTGATTTATGCCCAAGCCAAAGAGCATGATAATCACCCATTGGCGCGGGTTTTTGTTAATTGCATCACCGAGTGGAAAGCGAGCAATATTAAACAAATTATGGCGAGCGGTGAGGATAGAAAATCTTCACTCAAAGAGCGTTTGACAAGCATGATGCAAGTGGCGGTAAATCAATCGATGCACAAGTTAGAAAATGGTTTGAACTTTTTGGCGATCGTTGGCTCGTCTGCTCCATTCGTTGGTTTGTTTGGTACGGTGTGGGGAATCATGAGCTCATTCCAAGGAATTGCCGCGAGCAAAAATACCAGTCTTGCTGTCGTTGCGCCAGGAATTGCCGAGGCTTTGCTTGCTACTGCGGTTGGTTTATTCGCTGCAATTCCTGCGGTTTTTTTCTACAATATTTTTAGTGCAAAAATTAACTACTTCAACGAACGCGCGCAAAATTTTTCGATTCAATTGCTGAATCTTTTGTCGAAAGAGTTGGATAGGTAATGAAATGATTACTTCCGGGAAGAATTCAAGATGCTCTGAATTCGGGAAAATAATGTCTAGTTTTGTGGGTGATAACCTTACTAAGGAACAAGCAATTTAATATTCTTCTAATTCTTCCAATTCTTCTAACGGTGAAAAAAATTTACGCCGAGGCGATTGAATCCCTCAAAGAAAAAAATCTTTACCGCAAAATGGTAGAGGCTGACGTCGCCTACAAGAACCTAATCTCTTTTGCTTCTAATGATTATTTTGGCCTGTCGCAAAATGTTGCGGTGAAAAAGGCGGCTAGTGACGCGATTAAGAAATATGGAATCGGATCAGGCGGTTCGCGCTACATTAGCGGAAATAATTCGCTCTACACAAAATTAGAAAAACAAATCGCGCTGATGAAAAAATGTGACGATTCAATCGTCTTTTCTTCTGGCTACGCCTGCTCGATTGGCGTTATTCCCGCACTTGTTTGTGAAGGTGATTTAATCGTTGCCGATCGCTTAATTCACTCCAGCTTAATTGACGGCGTGAAACTTTCTGGCGCGAAATTAATTCGTTTTTTGCACAATGACGTTGCTCATGCACGAAGGATTTTGCTGGAGAATCGTGCTAAGTTTAAGAAATGTTTAATTCTCACCGAGACAGTGTTTTCAATGGATGGAGACTTGGGAAAGATCGAAGAATTACTAAATCTTGCTGAGGAATTTGACGCGATTTTAGTTTCAGATGCCGCTCACGATTTATTTCTTCCCCCGCTTCTTATCTCCGGTAGAGCGAAGTCGAAACCTCTAGATTCTTGCTTGCAAAATCAAAACTTTGCTAGGCCAGAGATCAAGCTTGGCACTCTCTCCAAAGCTGTTGGCGCACTCGGAGGCTACGTTGCGGGCGAGCAAGCTTTAATTGATTACCTCCGTCTTTTCGCCAAGCCAGTAATCTACTCTACCGCTCTTCCTCCCTCAATATTAGCCGCTATAATCGCCTCATTAAAAATAATCGAAAAGAAAAATATCGGGAAAAAAGTTCTAAAAAATGCTGAGTATTTTTGCCATTTAATGAATTTGCCAAAGCCCGAAACCGCAATCGTTCCAATAATTCTTGGCGACAGTTCGAGGGTTGTAAAAATTGCCGCAAAACTTGAAGAGCTGGGATTCTTAATCTCTGCCATAAGACCGCCTACAGTTGAGAAAAACAGAGCACGTTTACGTATTACTTTTTCCTCTGAGCACAAAAAAACTCAGATTAAAAAACTTGCAAAAGCCCTAATCGAAACTCTTGAAAATTTATAAAAATCATCAATCTATTTACGATTTTGATCGTTTGGCTCTCTAACTACTGTCGGCGAATATTTAGTCCATCCTTAACAAAATTGCGGTGCACAGTGATCCAAGAACAACAATAAATTATAATCAAAGCGAGATGCGGCATAAGAATTCAGCCGGTTTTAAGGTGAATTTTGGGTGGGGGTAAATTTGAAAAGCTTAACGCGCTTTAAATTCCCTTCCATCGAAGTAATTCTTAATAGTTTGTCGGATTTCTCAGCGAATTTTCACCTCGAAGCTAAAATTGAAATTCATTCCACAAAATGAACGAACTTTCCAAACTAAAAATTCTTCTAAAATCAATTCAAACCAGGAAATCAAAAATGCTTCTTTTGCTTCTGATTCTTTTTACCTTCGCGTTGATTTATTTTAATCCGAAAGCGGGAACAAATACGTGGGACAAAGCCAGTCGCGAAAGCACCAATTTAGTAGCTCCGCCCCAAGAAACGCCAGAAGCGCAAGTGCAATTTTACAGCGCCAAAGCCTATTCGTGGCGCGGCAAATTCAGTCAGCACACTTGGATTGCCACCAAAGAAAAAAACGCTGAAAGCTATTTAGTTTATCAGGTGGTTTTGTGGGGCACTTATTTTGGCGCCGACGGAGTTGTGGTGGTGAAGCCCGACCAGCCCGACCGCCGTTGGTTTGACGCGAGACCAGAAATTATTTATTCTGCCGCGGGCGAAGAAGCTGAAAAATTAATTCCGCAAATTCAAGCAGCGACCAAATCTTACCCTTACCAAAAATTCTACCGAGCTTACCCAGGCCCCAACAGTAACACTTTTCTCTCGCATGTTATTCGTAAAATTCCCGATTTAAAAATTGCGCTGCCAAACAATGCGATTGGCAAAGATTGGCTTTGCGACAAAAATGGCGTGAAATTTTTTGCGATTTCTGAATCAAAAACCGGCGTGCAATTTTCTTTTTTTGGAATGTTTGGAATAATTTTAGGATTGGTCGAAGGGCTCGAAATCAATATTATTGGCCTTTCCTTTGGCGTAGATTTTCTGCGTCCGGCCTTGAAATTGCCTGGGGTTGGCAGAGTTGGATTTTAAAGGCACTTCTAAAAATTCACCCAATTTAACCCAGGCCTAAATTCAAAACTCTTCATCTGCCGAAACCTTGATTTACATGAGTCCGCAAGAAATTAATCGTATCGATGCGGCTCTAAACGGTGATGTTGTTAGACGCTTGCCGCCAATTCATTTTGCGCAACATCGAAAGCTCTAGAAATATCAGCAATCAAATCGTCTATGTGCTCAATCCCCACAGAGAAGCGTAACAATCTATCATCCACACCAATTTGACGGCGAATTTCTTCTGGAATGTCGGCGTGTGTTTGCACAGCGGGATAGGTCATCAAAGATTCAACACCTCCTAAACTTTCAGCAAAAGCAATTAAACGAATGTTGCGTAAAATTGATTCAATACTGCGGGCATCTTTCATTTTAAATGAAAGAATTCCCGTATTGCCAGAGGATTGACATTTTTGAATATCGTAATGCGGATGGTTTTCTAAACCCGGGTAGTAAACCTGGTCGACCATTGGGTGCTTTGAAAGAAACGAAGCCATTTTTATTGCATTGAATTGGTGACGCTCCATCCGAAGGGCTAACGTTTTCATTCCTCTCATCATCAGCCAGCTATCTTGAGGTCCTAATACGGCACCTATCGTATTATGTAAAAAAGCGATGCGCTCTGACAGATCCTTTCCTTTAGTTACGATTAATCCTGCAAGTACATCATTATGTCCACCTAAGTATTTAGTTGCGCTGTGAATGACAATATCAGCACCAAGCTCAAGCGGGCGCTGAAAAAATGGCGTTAACAAAGTGTTGTCAACAATGGAAATAAGACCGCGGCTCTTTGCCCAGGCACATACTTTTGATAAATCAGTTATCATCATCAGCGGGTTAGTTGGCGTTTCAATTAAAACAGCTTTTGTCCCTTGCTGAAGATTTGCTTCTAATGCTTTTAAATCATTTGTGTCAACATAAGTAGCGGTCACGCCAAATCGACTAATCACCTTTTCAAGCAGGCGATATGTGCCTCCGTAGAGATCAAGCGATACAAGCAAATGATCTCCCTGACTAAAAAGAGCAAAAATAGTTTGAAGGGAAGCCATGCCTGAACTGCTGGCAAAGCCAGCATCTCCGCTTTCAAGCTCGGCTATAGCTTGTTCAAGCACTGTGCGTGTTGGGCTTTTAGTTCGTGCATAATCAAAACCTGTGCTCTGACCCAAGCGAGGATGGCGAAACGCTGTTGATTGATAAATGGGGAAGCTCACGGCTCCGGTAATCGGTTCCGAGACAGAGCCTATTTGCGCTAAACGGCTTTCTATTTTTATCTTACTCATAAGTTGCTCTCGGCATGCGGCATCGTTTAAATGTTCCAGTCAAAAGGTGTTTTTTGATAAACATAATAATTGAGCCAGTTGGAAAATAATAAATTTGCATGCGCTCGCCATTTAGAGACTGGTACCTGCGTCGCGTCATTGTTGGGATAATAATTGCTCGGGATAGCGATGTCAAAGCCCCTATCTACATCTCGATCATATTCCAGCTTAAGCGTTAACGGATCATATTCCGAATGACCTGTAACGAAAATTTGCTTACCTCCATTTGATGATACGATGTAAACACCGGCCTCATCAGACTCTGATAAAATTTCAACACCCTCAATTCGCTCAATATCTTCGCGTCGCACTTCAGTATGACGAGATTGTGGCACATAAAACTCCTCATCGAAACCTCTCAAAAGCACAACATTGTTGCAACTGATGGTGTGTCGGAAAACTCCAAATAACTTTTTATCCAATGAATATTTTTTCACACCGTAATGGTGATTTAGTCCGGCTTGAGCTGCCCAACATATGTGAAGCGTTGAGGTCACAAATTTCTTGCTCCAATCCATAATTTGCCGCAACTCTTCCCAATAACTTACTTCCTCGAACTCAAGCTGTTCTACCGGCGCCCCCGTTATAATCATTCCATCAAACCGTTCATGCTTAATGTCATCAAATGTTTTATAAAAAGCTTCCAGATGATCAGTGGATGTATTTTTCGAGGTATGTGTTTTGGGGTGCAGCAAGACAAACTCAACTTGCAGCGGTGTATTCGCTAATAATCGTAGTATTTGTGTTTCTGTTATTTCCTTTGTAGGCATCAAGTTAAGAATAACGACCCGCAATGGGCGTATGTCTTGATGAAACGCCTGGCTCTCATCCATAACAAAAACATTTTCTTTACCTAAAATGTTTTTTGCCGGCAGGTGATCAGGGATTTTGATTGGCATCCAACTAACTCCTTTGTGTAATTTTAAATAAAAATGGCCTCAGAGCCGGGCATCATATTTCTTTAAATTTTTTCTGCTCGGTATTTAGAGAAGCTTTGTGGCAAAAGCGATTTTATCTACTCTCCACCACCGAGCGAGTGCACGTAAAGCGTGAGCTGCTTAATGGTGTTGTCGTCTAATCTTCCAGACCAGTAAGGCATTACCCCGGCGCGAGCGTAATAAATTGAGTAAAGAATGTCCGACTTTTTGTTGCCATAAAGCCAGATGGCGTCAGATAAGTTTGGTGCACCGACTAACCTGCCGCCTTTGCCATTTGCTCCGTGACAAACAGCGCAATTTGCGGCAAATATTTTTTCACCAGCTTCGTTTTTTAATTTGGAATCAGACAGCGACATTACGTGCTCGGCGACAGATTTAATTTCATCTTTCGTTAAAATTTTATCCAAGCCAAAGGAAGGCATTTGGCTGTTGAACGATTTGTCATGACCAGATCTAATGCCATAGTTAAGGGTTTTTTGAATTTGGTCGAGAGTGCCGCCCCAAAGCCAATCGTCGTCATTTAAATTTGGAAATCCTTTTGAGCCTTGCGCGCCAGAACCGTGACAAGCGGCACAATTTTCTTTGAAAGCAGAGCGGCCACCATTTAGGGCAAACTCCATTAATTGTGGATCTTGCTGAATTTCTTGCGGAGTCATTTTAGAAATTTTCTGCAAATGGACGGATTTTATTACGTCAATTTCAGCCTGCGTTTCCGCAAGTTGCGACTTTCCAGACCAACTTAAAGATCCTTTAGAATTGCCACCTGGAGTTGGCCAAGTTGGATAAAAGAACCAATAAATCATTGCCCAAATAATGCAGATGATCCAGGTGATTAACCACCAACGTGGCGCCGGAATGTTATATTCGGAAATGCCATCCCAATCATGTCCAGTAGTTTTAGGAGCGTCGTTTTGATCTTTATTAATCTCGGTCATTGAGAGGAATTTTTGAATATTGGTCGAACTTTTTATTCGTTCCCTTTTTGCAAACGGCGTAAATCACGTAGCAAAAAACAAGAAAGAAAAAAATTGTTGCAAGCGTTGGAGCTAGGAGAATGAAAGTTTCAAGCATTTTACTTTTTATTTTCTTGTTCGATGACGTGATCAAATTTTACGAAATCAACAAAAGTTCCGAGTGTTTGCAAATAAGCAACGAGAGCATCCATTTCCGAAACTTTGTTTGGATTACCGTCGAAATCGCGCGTGTTAATTTTCTTGCC
>CANNMN010000013.1 GCA_947505885.1 Rickettsiales bacterium | reverse complement strand
TTCCCGATCGGTTAGAGTTAATCGCGTTCTTTTGTGAATTTTCATGAGAGACAAAGTTTACATGGTTAATGGAGGGCGAATCCAAATTAATCATGTAAACAACGCGACCAATTCTTACACATTACAAGTTTCAACCAAAGAAATCCCGACAACGCAATACGGCAAGAAAATAATGATATTTTAGGGGCTGGTCTTGAGGCTTATAAGAATCTTAAAGATCTCAAGTCTTGGCATGTCAGATATTTAACTGATTCAGGTGTTGCAGAAGACGAAGTAGAGATTTTGGCAAATCAGAGATTTTTTGATTTGTTAAACCATCAAGACAGGCGACAAGAAGCATTGGCAAGAAACAGTCTTGTTACGGACTTGGTTAGTAAATCAGCATCTTTGGCCGCTGATTTTGAAAGGATTACAAAAGGGATTAAAATTGAAGATCAAGAGGCCTTAGACGCCGTGAAGAGAGTCAACCCAGAAGATTTCTACAAATTAACAGCAAAAATTATTGATAAGAGTAAGGCTGAAAAAGGCGGTATCCCAACATTGCAGGCCTCGAGTCTTGTTGCCGTATTACGGAGTTTTGAAATACCAAGTGCAACCATACATCACGAATCAACAGAATCAGTGACTCGGCAAAATGGCGGGGGTTGCGTTGTTAGTTAAACCAATATCCATCACCGCTAATATTAAAAAATTACTTAATTTACCTAAATTTTTCGCTTAACGTTTTACCATCCTTATCTTTCCAACTTGTCCAACCATTGCTTCTCATACCAAGACAAAAAGTTGATGCTGTTGACGGGCTGCTGAACGTGATATTTTTTTCAACTGTGAATAAGTCGCTAACCTCTTTGCAAAATTCTCTGAAATAGAAATCTCGATCCATTGCCGCACCAAAAGAGCTAGTGGTTTCTTTGCAAACTTTCGAACCAGCCAAAACCGTAAATCCATTCTCATCATAAAAGCCTCTGGCATCACTTCCTTTGCCGCTTTTACAGTAAAAAAGGTGCTTGGTCTTTTCTTCGATTACCTCAAAAAATTTGTAACCAAGAAAAGAACTGAGGAGCTTCACATCTTCAAAAAATTCATGAACCGAATCACGTTGGTGTTCTTGTAAATTTGGAGCTTTTGGGCTTTGTTTATTTTCTTCAATTTTGAATCGATCAGCTTTTTTTATTTGGTTAATTGCCAGAAACTCCAGATATTGAACATCTGCCTTGGTTAGGTAATTGTCCTTTGCACTGAAAGCTATTGCCTCGTTCCAAAACTCTTTTTTCAAATCGTGATCTTTAACTCGTTCAATGAAATTTTCTGTTTCTCCGACATAGGCTTGGTTTTCTTCGCCAATTAACAGGTAAAGGGATGGGCGACTTAGCTCTTCACGATTTTTTGACTCATTGAGTTTTGCACGAGGAATGAAAAGTGCGTTGCAAACTTTATTGGAAATAAAGACAGATTTTAGACCAGTTGAGCTGCCTTCGATTAAGTATGTTGTGATTGTCTTGCCCATTTTCATTAAATCATTTTGCTGCTTAGCTCAAACCTAAATAGTCCGAATTATTTGAATTTATTTTCTAGTTTTAGAGCGCTTAAAAATTGATGATTCTTTTTGGCCTGAATCAACTGTCGATGATCTAGAAAAATTCTTAACCTTAGTCTGACTCTTTAAATCCAGAATTAAATCCAACTTTCTCTTTTAAAGAATAAGAAAAAAAACAAATTAAACTAACGCTAAGAAAACTAGCGCACTTAAATTACCTTCCTAAAAATAAAGTAAAAATAACCTCAACTTCTCGCCAACTAATGTAGAGCGCTTTAGGTAAAGCTTTGCGCAAAGCTAAGGGGAGAGAAGACTTTGGGAATACTAATAAAAATATTACAAACACAAGAATTGGCACTTATTATCTCAGTCTTATTCGTATCCCAAGAGCCAATAATTTTAAAATAAATTTATGATCGCATTAGATCCAGCCACCATCGTCATCGACATCATTGCGCAACTCAATCGCGTTCCCTTTCTTGGCCTAGTCACACTGACACTTCTTGCTTTCTGCTTTTACAAAAAGTTTTCGATTTTTTCACATCTGGTCGTAATCACTCTTTATTTAGCGACTTGCGATTTTGGTCGTGGTTTTTGGATGTTTTATTTTGTTATCGCGGCAACTTTTGCAACGCCATTCATGCGTCGAGTCCTCATTACTGAAGGCCTGATAAAATTAATCATCGCACTAAATCTTCTTCCTAAAATTTCTGAGACCGAAAGAATCGCCCTCACCTCTGGCACAATTTGGGTTGACGGACAACTCTTTTCTGGTCGTCCAAACTTCAAATGGATCTTCGCACAAAAATATCCAAAACTTACTACCGAAGAGCAAAATTTCTTAGACAATGAAGTTGAAGAAGTTTGCAAAATCTGCGCTGATTACGACGTGCAGGTTCTGCGCGACTTGCCAGAAAATGTTTGGAAATTTTTGCGCGAGAAAAAATTCTTCGGAATGATCATTCCAAAAGAATTTGGAGGCCTTGGATTTTCGGCCTATGCGCACAGCTCAGTAATTCAAAAACTTTCTTCACGCTCTGCTCCTTTGGCAATCACCGTAATGGTTCCAAACTCACTTGGGCCTGCTGAATTGTTAATGCATTACGGCACGCAAACTCAACGCGATTACTACTTGCCTCGCCTCGCCGATGGCCGTGAACTTCCTTGCTTCGCCTTAACAGAAACAGCGGCAGGATCAGATGCAACTTCAATTATTTCGAACGGAATTTTATTCAAAGATGAAAATGGAAAAACAAAAATTCGCCTCAATTGGAGCAAGCGTTACATTACGTTAGGAGCTTACGCGACCCTTATTGGCGTTGCTTTTCAGCTTCGTGATCCTGACAAAATCTTGTCCGACAAAGAAGAAATTGGAATTACCTGCGCGTTAATTCCACACACTACAGCTGGTGTCAGACAAGGCCGTAGGCATGATCCACTTAGCACTCCATTCGTAAATTCTCCCCTTAATGGTGACAATGTAATAATCGGATTAGATGCCGTAATCGGCGCTGAAGACGGCCTTGGCAAAGGCTGGAAAATGTTAATGGAATGCTTGGCCGCAGGTCGCGGAATCTCGCTTCCTTCAACTGGAACTGGTGGCTCAAAAATGGTCGCTCGTGCAGTCAGCGCTTACACTGCGATCCGTCAACAATTCGGAACAGAAGTTGGAAAATTTGAAGGTGTTGAAGAAGTTTTGGCAAGAATCGCTTCACGCACTTATGCTCTCGAAGCCATGCGTAGCTTCACTTCCGGTGCGATTGACTCTGGTTCAAAACCGGCAGTTATAACTGCAATTGCGAAATACCACGCCACTGAAATGTTCCGCCAAAATATTAATGACGGAATGGATCTAATGGGCGGACGCGCTATAATTCGTGGTCCGCGCAACGTTTTGGCCAACGCATATTTCTCGAGTCCAATCTCAATTACTGTCGAAGGCGCAAATATCATGACACGCAGCTTAATCCATTTCGGACAGGGCGCGATTATGTGCCACCCTTACGCCTACAAGGAAATTGAAGCTCTGGAAAAAGGCGACATAAAAAATTTCGATAAAATTTTCTTCGCTCACGTTGCCCATTTATTCACCAATCTTGCACGATCAGTAATTCTTTCACTAACTCGCGGCTATCTCATAAGACCACTTAAACGCGACTTGATTACAAAATATGAAAGAAAAATTTCTTGGTGCTCAGCAACTTTCGCTCTACTCGCCGACATCGCAATGGCGCGCTTCGGTGGCAATTTAAAACGTAAAGAAAAAATCAACGGCAGATTCGGCGACGTGCTTTCGGCAATGTACATCTCGACCTGTATCTTGAAAAAATTCGACGAAAATGGTCGCAAAAAATCAGACGAAATTTTGGTTGAGCATGCAATCAAAGAACAGCTTGGCAAAGCCCAAAATGCGATTGACGGCATCTACCAAAATATTTTTGGCTGCTGCGGAAAATGGATTCTTTTTCCTTTTGCAATGTGGTCGCGCTTCAATGCTTTCAGCTGTCCAGCCAATGACAACTTAAGTCATAAGATCAGCAAAAACTTGATTGAAACTGGCGAATTTCGCAATTCTTTAACTGAAGGAATTTACGTCTCAAAAGATTCAACCGATAATTTAGGTAGAATTGAAAATGCTTTAGTTCTTCACGAAAAAGCCGCAGAAGTGCGCGGTAAAATCAAAAATGCAATTCGCTCTAAAGCCTTGCCTCGCAAACGCTTAGAAGATCTCGTTGACCTCGCTCACTCAAAAGAAATAATTAATTTAGAAGAAAAACATTTGGTGCAAAATGCAATGCATGCAGTGCTTGATGCAATGGAGGTTGATGAATATTCACTCGAGGAATACAAAAATATTTAATCGCTGTAAGTAAATTTTCCAAATCCCCGCCTGGTGCGGGGATAATTGGAACGAAATAAATACCTACTTCACCACCCCCCTAGGCTGCGATCAAGTAAGACTAACCATAATTACTTACTTTTAATCAGCTTCGCCACCCTCTTAGTCTCACACAGCTTTTTTGGTAAAAAATCTTCCAGCACAAAATTATCGCACAACTTTCGCGCATAATTTTGTTCAACTAATTCTCGATGAAATAATCTGTGCTTTGCTGAAGAAATTTCTGCTTCGTCAAAAATGTAAACTGATTTTCCGGTCGAGCAGCATTCCGAAATCATTGAAACTGAATCACCGGTAATCACAAAAAAATCCGCTGCACTAAGAATTGCAAAGTAAGGATTTTTCTCTCTCACCTCTTCCCAATCAAAAAATTGAAAATCTCCTGAAAGGCTTGATTTCAAAGCCTTGTTAAGCTCTTTATTGGTTCTTCTGCTATTTAAAATCAACAGAGTTGCATTCATTTTTTTTGCTAAATCTGAAGAAATTTTTGCTAATTTTTTTGCCGACTCTGCCGTAAATTTTGTTTTTTTTGACGAGCCTCCAACGAGCAAAGCAATTTTGGTTTTGATGATTTTTTTCAGCTCAGGAAATTTTTCCGATTCACTTTCAAGTCTCTTTTCATCTACGCGCGAGAGCGCTCCAATTGTTGTTATTAGGTTTTGAAATTTTTCTTCACTCACTTCGTCGTGCTTCGGCAAAATCACAAAATCAAATTTTTTAAAATCTAAATTTGGATTCATTATTTGAATTATTTTTGTCTGATTTTTTGACTGTTTTTTTAAATTAAGTGCAATTGGCGCAGATCTTCTTCCGGCAGAAATGACAAGGCTTGATAAGTGTTCAAGCTCAAGAATTTTCTTTTTAGAATCATTGGTTAATCGAAGCAGAGAGCTGCTCAAAAAAATATTCGGCAAAGAAGACAAAAATCCGTAATCAAGATTAATTATTTTGTAGGAAATACCAATTTCTTCAGCGAGTCCGATTGCTTGCGCGGCAGTTCCCGGTCTTTTGTCAGCCAAGATCAAAATCTCATTTTGTATTTTTTTGTCGGTGATTTCCATCTGCCTTAAGGCCTTAATTTGATTGGTTTAAAAGGGTGATCTCTAAGATTGTTTACCCGGGTAAACAATCTTACTTTAGCGCCAGTTTTTGACGTAAAATTTTCTCAACATCCGGCGAAATAAATTTTGAAACACTACCTCCAAGTCTAGCCACCTCTTTAACCAGACGCGAAGCAATGAAATGATTTGATTCAGAAGCGGGAAGAAAAATTGTCTGAATTTTTGGATTAAGCTGCGAGTTCATTCCAAACATTTGGAATTCAAATTCAAAATCAGAAACAGCACGAAGCCCACGCACAATTGCTTTTGCACCTTTCTTCTCTGCAAAATCAACAAGCAAACCTTCAAATTTTTCGATGGAAATATTTTTGATCTGAGATTTTTTTACCTCAAGCTCGATCATCTCGAGACGCTCATCCAGCGTGAATAGAGGGCTCTTGTAATTGTCCTTGGCTGCCGCGACAATTAAATGGTCAAATAAATCTGCAGCCCGACGAATAATGTCGAGGTGACCAAAAGTAATTGGGTCGAAAGTTCCGGGGTAAATCGCGATTTTCATTTGAATCAGAAGTGTAATTAAACCAAGTCTAGCTTCGCATGCGCATCTCAATTTTAGCAATTGGAAAGTTCGAAAACTCTCCACAACAAACTCTTTTCCTTGATTACGCAAAACGCCTGAAGTGGAAAATTGAACTCAAAGAATTCGAACTAAGAAATGCTAAAAATCTTGCAGTTCCACAAATTAAAGAAGGGGAAGGAAAGCTGATTTTACAGGCGCTGCGGCCATCAACAAAATTAATTGCACTCGACGAAAATGGTCAGGAATTTTCGAGTCAAAATTTTTCAAAACTAATTTCTAACTTTGGTCTGCGCGGAGAATCTGATTTAACTTTTGTACTTGGTGGCGCCAATGGAATAGGTCCGGAGATTCTACAAAAATCTTCGCTAAAACTTTCTTTGGGCAAAATGACTTTGCCACATTTGCTCGCGCGAGTAATTTTAATCGAACAAATTTACCGCGCCGAAACCATTATTTCTGGGCACCCGTATCACCGAGAGTAATTTTCATTTCAGAAGCGCCCTCGCCTTCAGCAGAAATTTTTGCTTCGTAGCTACGAATGTAACAAAGCGCGTTTTTTTTGTCTTCGCAGTAGTAAATTGTGCCTTGCAGTAAGTATTTTTTGTCCGAGAGCATTTTTGGTAATTTTATTGTTTTTTCCTTTACCGCATTCCAATCAAAGCTCGCAACCAAATCGGCTTTTTTACTACCTGTCAGCTCAAGCAGGTTAATGAAGCTCGGGCCTTCTTCATTTATTTTCCAACCAGCTTGCAAATCAATTTTGAGTGGAATTTCTTCGTTACGCTTAACAATTAATTTCTTCAGCGTTTGCAGATTAGGTAAATATTCCAAGAAACCTTCTTTTGGTAATTTTAATGGCGGCATTACGTCTAAAATTTCCACGTTCAAATTGCCCCGATTAATCGACAAGATGCGATTATTATTAGAATCAACTAGGTAGAAACGATCAAGTACGGCAACGATTCCCTCTGGTTCGTCGAGCTGAATTTTGATGCCGGTAAAGTTGTTCAATTTTTTTCTAGCGAAATCAAATTTACGAATTTTGTGATTGTAGCTGTCGACAATATAAGCGCCTGTGTCATCAACTAAAAGGCCTAGAGGATGTTGAAGCTCAGAATCGAGTAAGGTCTTAACTTCTCCATTCTGATCAACTACGCGAAAGGAAGAATTAAAGGCGTCAATAAAATAAAGCTTACCACCAAAAGCTGAGAGATCCGCCGTTTGTGCGAGATCTGATGCAAGCGCAGCAACGGTTTGATTCTTTAGGTTGTAAGTGAGAATTTGATTACTACCCGTATTGGCAATCGCGATCGTGTTTTTGTTTGGAAAAAATTCAAGATCACTTGGGAATGAAAGATTGACGTCTTTGGCTTCTAAAATGGATTCAATCACCCGCCCTTTAACTCCAGAGCCGATCAGAGTTTCTACGGTTCCTTCTTTAAAATTAACTACGCGTAGAGCGTTATTTCCGGAGTCGGCAACGTAGAGGTCATTTCCGTCAAAAAGTAATCCGTGTGGGTCGCTAAAAGCAGCAGTTTCAAAATTTCCGTCAATAAATCCATCTTTACCAGAGCCGATTTTAACAATGATGTCGCCCGTCAATGAAGAAACAATAATATTATTTTGAGCACTATTCGCGATGAAAAATACTGGGAGGTGACGCGATTTGTAAGAAAAATTTGCCGCGTATTCGATTTTAGTTGGAAAGCTCAAAACATTGCCAATCGTATTGTAGCGCTCGAGCAAAATTGGCAGAGGCTCACGAGTGATTTTAGTTTGGTATTTTGTCAGTAGTTTTTTGACGTCGACTTTAATCTGATCTAGCTCATCTGGGCCAGAGTAAAGTTTTTCTAGATTGCCGTTCGGGCCAATAAGTGCAAAGCTTGGCCAGGCCTTAACTTTAAAATCATTCCAAATTCTTAATTGGGGGTCATTAACGACAGGAAAGTTAATGCCATATTTAAGCACCGCTTTCTTGACTGCAGAGCTATTCGAATCATTGGTAAAATGTGCAGAATGAACGCCAATTACGAGTAATTTACTGCCAAAACGCTCTTCAAATTTTTTAATTTCTGGCAGGGCTTGGATGCAGGTAACACAAGAGTAAGTCCAAAAATCAAGAAGTATTACGCGATCCTTAAAATCATCGAGCGCAAGTGGACGTGAGACATTGAGCCATTCTTGATTTGGTTGAGCAGCCAATTTGGCAATATCGGAATTTTTGAAATTCGCAAAAATAAATAGGCGCGTAAACAGCGTAAAAACGACCCACAAAACAACTATGGTCGTAGCAATGAGGAGTAAGAGAGACTTATCTTTGTGACTTAGTTGCATTGGAAAATTATGCAGGGAAATAAAAAACGCCTCGCTGTCAAAAGGCTTGAACCGAGAGATTCTTGAGCATTACCTCAAGAATCTCTCGGCCTTAATGAAATTTAAGGATGACAGAATCGTTAGAAAACGATTTCACCATTTCTTGCCTTCTTTCTTCTGGCAACACTTTCATCGACTCTTCTTTTAATTTTTTCTGAAGGTTTTTCGAAAGCTTTTCTTCTTCTGGCCTCTTTAACGACGCCTTCTCTTTGAGATTTTTTTCTAAAAGTACGAATCGCCATTTCGAGATTTGACTTACCGTGAACTGAAACTTCCATTTTAATTTACCCCCTTTTGGTCTATGCTAAAAATTAATTAAACTTGCGGATCTATCCAAGAGATGTTGCCATCTTTTCTGTGATAAACCACGTTTATACGCTTATTCTTACTGTTAATGAAGACGAGAGCTGGAAGGTTTGCCAGATCCATTTTCATAATTGCCTCGTCAATCGAAAGCTCTTCGATTTCAGTGGTTTTTTCAGCAACAATTTTGTGTGACTCATCGATTTTTTCTTCAACTTCTTCGCTTTCCATTTCGGCGAATACATCGTAATTAAGTGGAGGAAGCACGTATTTAGTAGCATCAAGAGCTTTGTAATTTGGCTCAAGTGATTTTAATCCTGCGCCGTAACGACGGTAATTTTTAATTTTACGTTTGTAGCGACTCAACTGCTTTGCTGAACGCTCGCAAGCTTCGTTGAATGCTCCGTAAGCGTCTCCAGCCTCGCCGTCAGACTTAACTACGATTCCACCTTTAACACCTTCATTTACAATCAAGGTTACTTTAAAAATGTGACCATCTTTGGCGAAATGCACTTCGGCACTTACCGCGTGATCAAAATATTTTTTGACCGCTTTAGTTAAATTTTCTTGGACATATTGAGTCAGTGATTGACCAATATCTGTGTGTGCTCCAATGACGCGTATTTGCATATTTTAACTAGTTTGAAATTTGATTGATTACGTATTGGAGAATTCCGCCACGCTTGAAATATTCAACTTCATTACCGGTGTCGATGCCGCAAACTAATGTGACTTCGCGTTTAGAGCCGTCTGATTTAGTGATGATACAAACTATGTCTTGTTTCGGAAGGATGCTAGAAGTGACTCCTAAGACATCAATTACTTCGTCACCTGTTAAACCAAGTGTTTTACGGCTTTCACCCGCTTTGAAAATTAAAGGTAGAACTCCCATTCCGATTAAATTTGAACGATGAATTCTTTCGAAACTTTCTGCGACCACGGCTTTAACTCCAAGCAAAAATGTGCCTTTTGCTGCCCAGTCACGTGAAGATCCGGTGCCATATTCCTTGCCAGCAAAAATCACTAAAGAAGTATTTTTTTCTTTGAATGACATAGCTGCGTCGTAAATCGAAACCACCTCTCCTTTAGAATCTTTAGTAAAGCCACCCTCTTTAACTCCGCCGAGCATTTCATTTTTGATACGAATGTTGGCGAAAGTACCTCGCATCATTACTTCGTGATTGCCGCGACGTGCGCCATAAGAATTGAAATCTTTTTTCTCGACCCCTTTGGCGCTCAAGTAAGCAGCGGCTGGAGAAGTAGCAGAAATGTTTCCTGCGGGCGAAATGTGATCTGTCGTGATTGAGTCCCCAAAAATTGCCAACACGCGCGCTGCCTTAATTTCGGTGGCGTTGTCACGATTCAAATCATCGAAGAAATTTGGCAAACGAATGTAAGTACTCTTTTCATTCCAAGCGTAAGTGTCAGATTGTTCAACCTGAATGCGCTGCCAATCCTCTCCGCCGCTGAATAAATCAGAATATTTTTTACCAAAAGTGTCGCGATGCAGATGCTTTTTTTCGATTTCGTTAATTTCTTCTTTGCTTGGCCAAATGTCTTTTAAGAAAACTTTTTCGCCTTTCATGTCAGTGCCAATCGGATCTTGCGCAAGGTTGATTTTCAAAGTTCCAGCTAAGGCGTAAGCAACCACTAATGGCGGGGAAGCGAGATAATTAGCTTTCACTAAAGGATGGACGCGACCTTCAAAATTGCGGTTGCCTGAGAGAACGGCACCAACCACAAGGTTTTTATTTTTTATAGTTTCTTCGATTTGCGAATGAAGAGGTCCGGAGTTGCCAATGCAGGTTGTACAACCGTAACCAACTACGTTAAAACCAAGTTGATCAAGGTAATTTTGCAATCCCGACTCAGTTAAATATTCAGTAACTACTTGCGATCCTGGAGCCAATGAAGTTTTAACATGGCCCTTAACTTTCAAACCTCTTTCCACCGCCTTCTTCGCTAGCAATCCTGCGGCCATTAAAACAGAAGGATTGGAGGTATTGGTGCAAGAAGTAATTGCCGCAATCACCACATCTCCGTCAGCTAAATCAGTATTTAGCTCAGGAATTAAAAATTTATTTTCATGAATCGGCAAACCGAGCTCTTTTTGAAAAGCGTCGTAAGAGTGAAAAACATCTTCCAAAAACACTTTGTCCTGTGGGCGTTTTGGGCCGGCCAAACTTGGGCGAACGCTTGAAATATCTAGCTCAACTACTTCACTAAAAGTAGGAGAATAATTTTTGTAATCCTCAACAAAAACGCCCTGCTCTTTTGCATATTCTTGTGCGAGTGCAACTACTTCTTCTTTGCGAGAAGTCAGGCGCATGTAATCGATTGTTGTGTTGTCGATTGGGAAGAGACCGCAGGTCGCTCCATATTCTGGAGCCATATTGGCGATTGTTGCACGATCAGCCAGAGAAAGGGTCGCAATGGCTTCACCAAAAAATTCTACAAACTTTCCGACTACACCTTTTTTGCGCAGAATTTGCGTGATGGTCAAAACCAAGTCGGTTGCAGTAATATTAGACTGTAATTTGCCCGTAAGTTTGAAACCGATTACTTCCGGAATGAGCATTGAGACTGGCTGGCCAAGCATTGCCGCTTCTGCTTCAATTCCACCAACGCCCCAACCGAGAACACCAAGACCGTTAATCATTGTGGTATGACTATCCGTGCCAACCACAGTGTCGAAGTAAGCTAAAGATTCTTTTTTATTTCCCGCGCTCCAAGCAATATGGGCCAAGTTTTCTAAATTAACTTGGTGACAAATTCCCATTCCGGGTGGAACAACACGAAAATTATCAAAGGATTTTTGTGCCCATTTTAGGAATTCATAACGCTCGAAATTTCTTTCGAATTCGAGGTCAACATTTTGCTTGAGAGAATTTTTGTCGCCGGCGAAATCAACTTGCACTGAGTGGTCAATTACTAAGTCAACTGCAACTAAAGGGTTAATTTTTTTTGGATCTTTGCCCATTTTTTTTACCGCGTCCCGCATTGCTGCTAAATCAACTACAGCAGGAACTCCGGTGAAATCCTGCATCAAAACTCGCGCTGGAGAAAAAGCGATTTCAATTCTTTTTTCTGAATTTTTTACTGAATCTATTACCGCCAGAAGATGCTCTTCTTTGACTACGTCTCCATCAAAATTTCTAACTAAATTCTCGAGTAAAATTTTTAAGCTGAAGGGTAATTTTGAGATGTCGCGATTCAGTTTTTTTGCCGCTTGTGGCAGAGAGAAAAAGTTGAATTTTCTAACTACGAGATCGATTACAGAAGTTTCAATGAAGTTAGGCATTTTAGTCAAAGTTAGTTGCGGAAATTAACCAATTTGGATTAGCTGAAGTGACATCTCGTTTGAATGTCCAAATATCGGTTACTTCACTAATTTCATCTTTTCTACCAGTAACAATATTTCCGTCTTTATCTACGACGTAGTTGATTTGTTTTGAGACAAATTTAACCACAATCGAAGCTGTATCTTCCAAAATCGCTGCGGAAAGTATTTTCGTTTCTTTGATTGAAATCAGATTAGTCGTAATTGTTTTTTCTTCTGCTTTGCGCTGATTAATTGCCGCTTCAAATCCAGTAAAAATATTTTCAGCGAGTAAAAATTTTAACGTTGTTAAATCTTCGCTAACAAAGGCTTTAAGCACCATTTCAAAAGCGTATTTTGCCCCAGAAATAAAAAATTCTGCGGTGACGTTACAACGCTGCAAAATAGAAATAAGATTTTCTTTTGTAGCGTTGTTGAGCTCGGATAAAATTTTTTCTTCTTCTTTATTTGCTATCGAAGTTGAGCTCGCACCAACAATTTTTTCATTAGCAACTTTTTCCTGTTGTTTCACTTGTGCGACGATTTGCTCTTGCACTGCGCGCATCTGTGTTAGCTTCTCTTCAATTTGTTTTTTTTCTTCTTCGTCAATTTTTCCAAACTGTTTGCTGAGTTTAAAAAAAATAAAGAAAGCCAGAACGGCAAAGAAGAGAATGTCCATGAATTTATAATAACTGTGTGTCTCTCAACCGAAGTCGAGAGACATGGGGCAAGCGACGGGGATCGAACCCGCGACCTCCAGAACCACAACCTGGCGCTCTAACCAACTGAGCTACGCCTGCCAAAAGATTTACAACAAGAAAACCATCGAATTTCAAGATTTTAAAGTCGCGAGGAAATTATTTTCGCATCTCACGTTGTCAAGGAAGGGTCTTATAATTTTTGAATTGCAAAAACTTCGAAATCTTTTTCGTCTTTCAGATTCTGAATCGAATCAGAAAAACATTTCGCCGCAGAAATTGTAGTGATGTAGAAAACACGATTCATCAAAGCCGCGCGACGCATGCCAAAGCTGCGAATGGCAGACTCAGATCCGAAGCTGGTATTAATCACCACATCGATTTTTCTCTCTTTGATTAAATCGATTACGGTATAGCCAGAATCTTGTTCTTTGTTAACTGTCTTAACATTTTTGATTCCATTTTCAGTCAGGAATGAAGCAGTTCCAGAGGTCGCATAAATTCCGAATTCTTTTTTCTGAAATTTTTTGATGATTCGAACAAGTTCAGAATTTTTGCTTTGCGGCTCTACAGAAATAAGAACATTACCTTTTGAAGTTTTAAATTTATTTCCTGCGGCAAGTTGTGATTTAAAGAATGCTAGTTCAAAAGTTTTGTCGATTCCCATCACTTCACCAGTCGATTTCATTTCAGGCCCGAGCAGCGTATCAACATTGGCGAAGCGGGCAAATGGCAAAACAACTTCTTTTACTGCGAAGTAATCTTTGCTGTAATTTTTTGCCTTTTCCAATTTGAATTCAGAAAGTTTTTTACCGACCATCAAAAGCGAGGCAATGTTAGCGATATTGATGCCTGTAGCTTTTGCAACGAATGGAACAGTTCGTGAAGCGCGCGGGTTTACTTCAATAATATAAAGTTTTTCTGCTTTGACTGCGAATTGCACATTCATCAAACCAACAACATCAATAGCTCGTGCAAGCTTGATTGTTGCGGCCTTAACCTCGGCAATCATCTTTTCTGAAAGCGAATAAGGGGGAAGTGAGCAAGCAGAATCACCAGAATGAATTCCTGCTTCTTCGATGTGCTGCATGATGCCTGCAACAAAGACATCTTTACCGTCACAAAGTGCGTCAACGTCGATCTCAACTGCATCATCCAAAAATTTATCGACCAAAATTGGGCCATCTAAAATGAAACGTCCGTGAACTTTAATGTATTTGTCGAGATTGGTTTTGTTGTAAATAATTTCCATCGCACGACCACCAAGAACGTTACTTGGACGAAGCACCACCGGATAACCTACTTTTTTGACCGCGCCTTCAATTTCAGAAAGCTTGTGGCAAATCGTATTTTCTGGCTGCACCAAATTAATTTCTTGAAGCAGTCTTTGGAAACGCTCGCGATCTTCAGCAAGATCAATTTTATCATAACTGGTGCCAATGATTGGAATACCTGCAGCATTAAGATGACGCGCAAGTTTAAGCGCAGTTTGTCCGCCAAATTGCACAATCACGCCAACTAATTTTCCATTAGTTTGCTCTTTACGAATTACTTCAATGACATGTTCCGGGGTCATTGGCTCGAAATAGAGACGATCTGAAGTATCGTAATCTGTAGAAACGGTTTCTGGATTACAGTTAATCATGATCGTTTCGTAACCAGCTTCAGACAAGGTCATTGCTGCATGAACACAGGCGTAATCAAACTCGATCCCCTGCCCGATTCGGTTT
>CANNMN010000012.1 GCA_947505885.1 Rickettsiales bacterium | reverse complement strand
TGTAAACACGGCTAACGAAGGCAGGGAAGTTAGGCCTAATCAACCTAATCCTATAGCAAAAATTACAATTGAAGACCTGGAAATTGGTAATGGTGAAAATGTAATTTCTTGCGGAAGTAAAATTGAAATTGCTTACGGAATCTACGATGCAAATAACAAAATATTAAAAACGGTAAGCTCAGAAAAATTAACTATTGGCGGCAATCTCAACAGAGTTGTTGAACAAAACATCATCGGCATGAAAAGTGGCGGAATCAGGAATATCAACATCCCAAATGACTTTAAGAGCAATGATCAAAAAATAAATGACATGCTAAATTTTTATCACTCCGATTTGAGATACCAGATTTCCGTAACATTAGTAGATACAAACACCAGCACTCAAACCTCCTGCCAATGAAAAAAAAATCCCCACCAGAAAAATTAGAGAAAAAGTCACATGATGGTTTTGCTAAATTTCTTTACGATTATTTGCCGTTAATTGTTTTTTTTGCCTGTTACAAGTTTACTGAAACCCCCGATCCGCTAATTACCGCAACGATCTACATGGTCATCACTACTTTTTTTGCACTGATTATCTCCTACATTCTAACCAGAAAAATTTCCATGGTAGCATTGGTTTCTGGCACTGTTCTTGCCATCTTCGGCGGGTTAACAGTGATGCTAAAAAACGACATCTTTATCAAAATAAAACCGACAATCATCAACTTGCTTTTTGCAGTAATTTTATTTTACGGCTACTTCGCCAAAAAACCTTTACTCTCCTATCTTCTTGGCGAACAAATCAAAATGCGCAACGAAGCCTGGCTTACTCTTTCAATACGCTGGGCTTGTTTTTTTGTCTTTTTAGCACTGCTTAATGAAGCCATCTGGCGCAACTGCCCAACTGATTTCTGGGTGCAATTCAAAGTATTTGGGATGATGCCGATTTCACTGCTCTTCACGATTTCCCAGATTCCTTTTATGATGAGAGAAATTAAGAACTAAGATATTTCACTTATTTTTAATTTCGATAATCTGTCGTAAAGAAGCTTTTATCTGAGCTCGCGAGATCTGGTCAAAATAACCAGTAAAACAGAAAATTAATTTCTTGTGAACACTAATAGATCAAGGTTCTAAAATTTAGAGCCCGGGCTAAAAGTTGGAGTGAATTTTGAGAGAAGTTCTAAAAATTCACAAAGACTTGAGAAAAAACTCGTTAGATTGATCGTTTCGAAATAAAATTTCTTACCAAAGAACAAAGGGGAAAAATAAAATGATCTACACAATCCAAGGCAAAAATAACATTTATGAACTGGTGGTTGGCTGCGAAATTCACGCACAAGTTGCTTCACATTCAAAATTATTTTCCCGAGCTGCAACCGAGTTTGGTGCGCCACAAAATTCCCATGTTTCATTAGTTGATGCAGCCATGCCCGGCATGCTTCCAACCATTAATGAAGAATGTGTAAAACAGGCGGTGAAAACTGGTTTGGGAATTAATGCAAAGATCAATCTTAGGTCGATTTTTGATCGTAAAAATTATTTCTATCCCGACTTGCCTCAAGGTTACCAAATCTCTCAATTTTTAGATCCAATTGTTGGCGAAGGAGAGGTTGAAATTGGCCTTGAAGATGGAAGTAGAAAAACAATTCGCGTTGAAAGAATTCACCTCGAACAAGATGCTGGAAAATCAATTCATGATCAGCATCCAACCCTTTCTCTTATTGATCTAAACCGCTCTGGTGTTGCGCTGATGGAAATCGTTTCCAAGCCTGATATGAATTCACCTTTCGAAGCATCAGAATATGTAAAAACAGTTCGTGCGATTTTGCGCACTCTCGGCACTTCTGATGGAGATATGGAAAAAGGAAATTTGCGCTGCGACGCCAATGTTTCTGTGCGTAAAATCGGCGAAACAAAATTAGGAACTCGCTGCGAAATAAAAAATCTCAACTCAATGCGTAACATTTCTCGCGCCATTGAATTCGAGGCTGCACGCCAAGTAGAAATTTTAGAAAATGGTGGAAAAATCGATCAAGAAACTCGTCTTTTTGATGCAATAACAGGAGAAACTAGAACGATGCGTAGCAAAGAAGATGCGATGGATTACCGCTATTTTCCCGATCCTGATTTGCCTCCATTGGTAATTAGCCAAGAGTATGTCGATGAAATCAAAAGATCCTTACCTGAGCTTCCGCAAGCGCGCAAAGCTCGTTACATTAGCAACCTCGGGCTCACAGAATATGACGCCGGAGTACTCACCGCCAACGAAGAAATTTCTGCTTATTTTGAAAAACTAATTCAAAAACATGAACCAAAAATATGCGTCACCTGGTTTACAGTAGAGCTGTTTGGACGCATGAATAAACTCGGAATTAATTTTGAAAATCTGAAAGTTTCGGCAGAAAATTTAGGCGGACTTTTTGATCTAATGAAGAGTGGAGAAATCTCCGGAAAAATCGCCAAAGATGTTTTGGATATCATGGTCGAAACTGGAGAAGATGCAGCAAAGATCGTTCAATACAAAGGCCTGAAGCAAGTTTCTGATTCCGGCGCGATCGAAAAAATTGTCACTGAAGTGATTGCCGCAAATGCTGACCAATTCGCAAAATATGCTGCTGGCGATGAAAAACTTCACGGCTTCTTTGTTGGTCAGAGTTTGAAAGCGAGTAAGGGACAAGCAAATCCTGTAATGGTGAATGAAATTCTGAGAAAGTTTAAAGATTCGAAGAAGGTTTAAAAGATTCAGAGATAGCACATTCTACTTCGCATCATCTCTTCACCCTAGCCAGCGATATTAAAAACTTTATTTAAGCCCGCGCTCCTTGCGAGCCTTTAACAGCGATTCCCGGTAAACAAAATTTTCAATCAATGGCAGTGGAAAATTTTCAAAAGATTTCGCTCCACGCAAAACGTAAATTCTAACAACTCTATTCTGTTGCTGCTGCGTTTCATCTTTAGTTAAAAGATCAGGAAAATCTTCACCAACCGAACGCAACTCAATCATATTTTCTGCCACACCATTCTTGGTTAAATAATTTTTTACCATTTCGGCGCGCTTGTATGAGATTTGCTGGTTGTAAATCTCATTGCCCACGCGATCTGCATTTCCGACAAGTAAGATTCGATAATCGCCGTAAAGACCGGAGAGATATTTGAGTAATATGAGCAGGTCTTTATTGGCCTTGTTGTTGAATTTAGAATTATTGAAATCAAAAAAAATTTCGAACTGCTCAAATTTTGGCTCAATAATTTCGACCTTAAGCTGCCTATCCTTTACGCGTTCATCTGAATATTGTTCAACCTCATCAAGCAACTTACTAAAACGGACGCGACATTGTGCCAACTCATCAGAGCGGAAAATAACTTTCGACTCACGACTAATCCAGCAATCGTAAAGATAAGTTAAGTGCGCGAGTTGAATTGGAAGCTGAAACTTCAATTGCTGATCGATCAAAACCTGTTCGAGTCTTTTTTGCATCATCACCATCTCTTCCATCTGCGCACTATCAGCCTTCCATTTGATTGGGTTCTCAGGAATTGCCTCGTCGCCAGAAGTAATATTTAGACCTTTTTTAGAAAAATATTCGGCGGTTTTTTTATCATCGACAGCAACTAATTTTCTTGAGAATTCTAAATATTCTAAAGCGAGATAAGACTCATATTTGCCGCGACTTCTCAATATAGATTCTTGTCCAGAAAGAACATCTATCGACGGGACGGTACAAGAAAACAGAGAAGATATAGTTACGAGAAAAATTATAAATCGCATGTTGTTGGGGTAGATTTTTCTAAAAATTAGAATGAGGTTACGAACGACACAACTTCCAATCAAAATAAATGTTACGAACTCCCGATTTTTGGACAAAGAGAAACTTATTTTCTCTCGCACTATTACCCCTGAGCTACATCTATTTTTTAGGATTTTTTTTGGTAAAGTTTTTCGCTAAGCCAGAGAAAATTTCTAAGTCAATAATTTGCGTTGGAAATCTTATCGCAGGAGGAGCTGGGAAGACTCCAACCGTTATTGCCCTTGGTAAAATTCTAAAAGAAATGAACGTTGATTTCGCCTTCTTAAGCCGTGGCTACATGAATGATGGTTCAAAATTTTTGATGCTGCGCAATCAAGACAGCAATAAAGCAGAACAGGTTGGAGATGAACCGCTTTTACTCATCGAAATTGCAACAACTTTCATTGCCAAAGATCGTCTTTTTGGTGCCAAACAAATCGAGGCAATGAAAAAATTTGAAGCGATTGTGCTGGATGATGGAATGCAATGTAACTCGCTAGTGCGTGATTTCACGATTCTGGTTGTTGATGGAAAAATAGGCTTTGGAAATAATTTTATGATTCCAGCCGGCCCAATGCGTGAACCACTTAGAATCGGATTAAAAAAAGCTGATTTAGTAGTGGTGATTGGCGAAATGAATGAAAATCTGCTACAAAAATTATCCGCTAAAAAAATTATCAGAGCCAAAATTTTACCAAAAAATTTAGCAGATTTTACTAATAAAAAATTGGTCGCTTTTTGCGGTCTCGCTTATCCGCAGAAATTCTTCGACCTCCTTAAAAATCAAGACTTAGACGTAATCGAAAGTCGTAGTTTTGCCGACCATTTTCACTACCAAATTTCTGACTTAGAAAATCTCTCTCAGCTAGCTAAAGAAAAAAATGCCACTTTGATTACAACTCGAAAAGATTGGGTAAAATTTCCTCAAGTCTTTCAGAAGAAAATTTCTTACCTCGATGTGGAATTAATATTTGAAGACAGCGACCTACTCAAAAGTGAATTAACAAAAATTCTAAAAAATGCTTAAAAAAATTCGCTACATAATCGAAGCAATTATGGTCAAATTCGGTATTTGGTTTTTCGGCATGTTAAACATGCAAACCGCTTCAGATCTAGCGGCGTCGATTGCTAAATTCATCGGCAAAAAGATTTCTGTGCATAAACTTGCTTACCGAAATATCAGTAACGCGATGCCAGAATTAAGTGAAAAAGAAAAGGAAGAGATCCTCGACGACATGTGGGACAATCTTGGTCGCATCGTCGGAGAATTTCCACATGTAGCCGGAATTGCGACGAACAAAACAGTCAACGAATCTATTGAAATTTCAGAAGAAACTTTCGGCAACATCCAAGAATTTAAAAGGCTTAACGGCGGAATAATTGTGTCCGGCCATTTTGGAAATTGGGAAGTTGGTCAAAAATTCTTTTTGCAACAGGGCTTAAAGGCAGGAACTGTATATCGCCCACTCAATAATCCTTACGTTGAAAAAATGATCACGAGCGTGCGCAAAGTTGAAATGATCGAAAAAAATTCCGGCGGTAATCGGCGAATTATTGAGATAATTAAAGGTGGAGGGGTGGTTGTTATTCTTGCCGATCAGAAGGTTAGCGAAGGCGAACCAATTAAATTTTTTCACGATGATGCCATCACTACAACCTCAATCGCGCGCATTGCTCTGCGTTACAATGTACCAATTATTCCGGCGCGAATTATTCGCATTGGCAAAGGAATAAAATTCCGCGCTGAGTTAGAAAAACCACTTGCAATTCCACAGACTGAAGATGTTAATTTGGCTATTATAACCCTCAGCAGGTCAATAAACCAAAGACTTGAGGAATGGATAAAAGAATTCCCTTCTCAATGGTTTTGGGTTCACAATCGCTGGAAAAAATAATGGAAAAAATAATTTAATTAGACATGAAGTTACTTCGTCAAATCACTTTCGTAGCAGTGCTTTCTTTTGCCTCTTCTTGCGCAATGATGTTCAACGACAATCAATCAGAGGTGTCAATCAACTCAAATCCAACAGGTGCAAATATTTTTATCGAAGGAAAAAATTACGGACAAACTCCTGCTAAAATTAAGCTCGAAGCAAAAAATCAAACTGCCGTTCTAACCAAAGAAGGTTTTGGCTCGGCGCAATTGCAGCTCGAAACTTGGGCTGCGATTAAAAATGGGAAATGCCTTGCTGACGCACTTGGCACAATCTTTGTGGTTCCGGGTTATTCATTTATGTATTCTGGAAAATGTAGCGAGTTCAAAGAAAAAGAATATTTTGTAAACATTCAAAAAACTTTTAATGCTCGACCTGAACCAATGGTTGGAGCTGGCAATAGTCCAAAAAACATGATCGATTATTACTACAATCAGGGCGTTCCGCAAAATGTTGGAGCGCAGTAAAATTGAGATTCTTTGGCAGGATCCGTTAGATCTCGCTCAAAAAATCTCCGACAATTATCGCGGCGAAAGTTGGGTTTTTCTTTATTCCGGCCTGAATGAAAAAACGGATGAAAAACTGGATGAAAAAAATTCTTATTTAGCAATTTTTCCGCGCAAAAGAATTATTTGCGAAGATTTTTTTGCCGCTGAAAAAATTCTAAAAAGCAGCGAAGAAAGATGGTTTGGATACTTCTCCTATGAGGTCGCACATGATTTTGAAAAATTCCCAAAAACTAAACAATCCTTAATCGATTTACCGAAAATTTGGTTAGTGAATTTTGATTTGGTTTTTGAGTTTGATCACAAAAAGAAGAAGCTGTTGGTGATTTTCTCGGATAAAAAACTTCTGGAAAAAGTGACAAGATGGACCCCTCAACAAGCTAAGGTTGACAGAATTTTGTCGTCTGAATTCCTCTCTAATTTTACCGACTCCTCTTACCTAAAAACCATTTCCAAAATTAAAGAAATGATCGCCAGCGGCGATCTTTACCAAACCAATTTAACGCGAAAATTTTTTGGTGAATTTAAACAAAAACAAAATCAACAATCAGCTTTTAAAACCTTCATCAACCTTACAAAGGTAAGCCCAGCCAATTATTCGTCATTTTTAAAACTTGATGAAAACTTCGTCATTTCTTCAAGTCCGGAATTATTTTTCCAAATCAAAAATCGTAAAATTATTTCACGACCGATAAAAGGCACTGCCCCTCGTGGCTCTGATACAAAATCAGATCGTCAAAATAAATTAGATTTAAAAAAATCTCCGAAGGAGCGCGCAGAAAATTTAATGATTGTCGATTTAGTGAGAAATGATTTATCCAGAATTTGCAAAGCTGGAACCGTTGTAGTCAAAAAACTTTTTAGCATCACTACCTACAAAACTATTCATCACATGTCGTCAGAAATTCATGGTGAATTAAGTGAAAATTGTTCAAGCATTGATGCCTTACAAGCCTGCTTTCCTCCTGGCTCAATGACCGGTGCGCCAAAAATCAAAGCGATGGAAATCGCGGCAAAAGAAGAAAAAATTAATCGCGGAATCTACAGCGGCGCAATCGGCTTCATCGATCAAAAATCGGCAAATTTTTCGGTGGTGATTCGTACCTTAATTTTTCAGGGAAAGAAATTCGAATTCCAAACCGGCGGGGCGATTACTTTTGATTCAGATCCACAGAAGGAATTGGAGGAAATTTTTAGTAAGGCGGCGCCACTGATGAAAGTTACCAGCTTATAATATAAGCCCTTTAGCCATTGCGTGAAGCTTAAAGGGGCGACAAGTCTGAATCTGTACTGAAAATTTTCGCGCTGTAATGGTAATGAAGAACCTTTTCAGACGCTATTTGTTCAACCCTTGCACTTCCATCATCACATCCCTGCCAATCGGCGCAGCTGCAGCTGATCCACCGCCACCATGTTCAACTACAACTGAAATTGCATATTTCGGATTATGAGCAGGAGCAAAACCGACGAAGATAGCGTGATTAGCGTGAGCCTTAGCTTCAGCACCACTCATCTCATCTTCGCGCTTAGAAATGCTTTGCGAAGTTCCTGTTTTGCCAGACATTTCAAAACCCTTAACATCAATTCTCTTGCCGTAGGCAGTGCCTCCTGGCTCATTCATCACACGATACATTCCATCATGAATCATCTTCATGTAAGTTTTGCTAACCATTGGGTTACTACTGAGTTCGTCATATTGTTTGTCAATATTGTGATTGCGCACCAAGTAGGGTTTAATCGGAATTCCGCCGTTAGCGATACGCGCAGTTACCAAAGCCATCTGCATTGGAGTCGCAAGAAGCATACCTTGTCCGATCGCAGTATTAAGAGTATCTCCCCCAACCCAAGGCTGTTTAAAATTTTTTCTCTTCCACTCATCAGATGGCACGAGCCCAGCTTTTGAGCCATGCAAACTGATGTCAACTTTCTCGCCATAACCAAAACGTTTTGCCATTTCGGTAAATTTTTCGTAACCAATTTGATTGGCGAGAGTGTAAAAATAAACGTTACAGGAATTCATGATGCCACCGACCAAATCGAGCGTGCCGTGCCCACCTTCTTTCCAACAGCGAAAAGCTCTTCTGCCCATTTGATAAAAACCGTTGCAATGAACTTTTGTTGCTGGATTGAAGCCGCTTTCTAAGCCAGCAAGTGCAACCATTAATTTGAAAGTAGAGCCTGGAGGATAGAGTGCTGAAATGGGTTTATTGCTCAAAGGTTTGTGCGGATCTTCAAATAACTGCTGCCAATATTCTTTCGAAATACCTTCAACAAAATTATTAGGATCGAAAGTTGGAGAAGAAGCGTAACTCAATATTTCGCCAGTTTTCACATTCATCACTACCACCGAGGCAACGTCATTTTTAATGCGTTCGGTAACAAATCTTTGGAGTTGAAAATCGATGGTTAAATTCAAGCGCGAACCTTCGATCATATGTTTTGTTGAAAGTGTGCGCAGTGTAATTTCATGCACATCAACCTCGACATATTTCACCCCATATTTTCCTCGCAATGCTTCGTCAAAAGTTTTTTCGAGACCAGGTTTTCCGATGCGAAAATCTGGATGCATGAATAAAGCTTGTTCATTCGTATCAATTTCTGCCTCGGATGGAAGTGAGACGTAGCCCAGAAAATGTGCGGTTTCAGCTGGGTAAGGATAGCGCCGAATAATGCCGCTTTCGATCGAGATTCCCGGCAATAAATGTGAATTGGTTTCAATACGCGCAAGATCGTCCCAACCCAAATTATCGATTAGGGAAACAATGGATTTGCGGCGAGAATTTTTTATTTTAGCAAAAAATATTTCTTTCTCTTTGTCGTTTGAATCAAGGATAGAGGCCAGTTTGTCGATCAAATCCTGTGCGTTTCTTTTTCTATTGAGATAAAGCAGTAGACGAAAATTACCGTCATTTCTAGTGAGTGGAAGACCGGTGCGATCAAATACTGCACCACGTGGCGCTGGATTAATCATCGGCTTGATCCGATTGCTATCAGATTGAATTGAATATTCCTCATGCTTCCAAAGTTGCAGATAGCCGAGACGCAAAACCAAAACACCCGTAAGACTAGATTGCGCAGCGCCAAGAACTAATGCTCGCCGACTAAAAACTTTATTTTTACGGATGTCGCGAAGCATTATTTATCCAAAAGTTTGCTGCTCAAAAAATCTAAAAACTTATGCATCAAAACATAAAATACCGACGATAAAACCAGCTGCACCAAAGGGGTGATAATGCTATAAAAAGTTCCGCCAATGATCGAAAGAATCGCCCACTTCATTAGCAAAAATAAAAAACAAAAAAGCGCGAATTGTTCACAAACTTGCTTAAAATTCTCTCTGATCAGCATTTTTTGATTAAGCAGCAGAAAAAACTTAATGAGAAGAATGTAGCAGAGAGCGGTGGCTCCAAGCATGTTATCGTTTAATGCATCGCTCCAAATACCAAGAAGAAAAATAAACCAGATCGCAAAAATATTTTTGAAAACAGCAAAATAAAAAATCGCCATCAAATCAAAAAGTGGCACGACATTAGCGAGGCCGGCGACGTTAAAACTCGAAACATTCATGATGACGAAAAGCACCGTGATCAAATGCAGCGCTAATGTTGGTAAAGTTGTCTTTTGCATTAGAGCCACTTTTTACGTTTAAAAATTGCGAGCGGAATCACTGAAGAAATCAACATTAGGCATAAAGCGATTGGATAACCAATGCCCCAAGCAAGCTCTGGCATTAGGTGAAAGTTCATTCCGTAAATACTCGCGATCAATGTTGGTGGCATAAAAACTAGAGAAACAACGGTGAAAGTTTTGATCACTTTATTTTGTTCAATATTAAGCAAGCCAAGAAAGGAATTTTGCAGATATTCAAGGCGCGTAAAATTGAAATTTGCATGCTCTATCAGCGAGTTGATGTCTTTAATAACGATGCGTAAACGATTATAACTTTCGACCATTAAGTCTTCATTTCTGAGTAAAGATGAAAGAACGCGCTGTTTGTCAAAAAGGGCTTCTCGAAGTGACATTGTAAGCTCTTGGCATTCACTAATTTTGAGCAACATTTTCTCATCGAGATTTTTATCGTAGGTAACTTTGCGCCCGATATCAGCGACATATTTCGAAACAGATTCCATTAAATCAGCATCAAAATCTGTACGCGCTTCAAGAATAGAAACGAAAATTTTTGACGGATTCACAAAATTCAACGGCGATTGTTTAATTTTTTTCACCACATCTGAAATCACTCGGCTGTCAAAATAGCGCAGAGTGAAGAGGGTCTCTTCGGTAATGATGAATGACATTTCCTGCTCATCCAACTTACCAGTGTGCGGAATAATATTAACAAAAGTGGAGTTAATTTTGATTATGCCAGAACTCTCTAAATAGCGCGAAGATATTTCAATTTCTTCTTGTTGCTGACGTGTTGGGAAACTTATTCCATAAAATTCTTCAACCTCACGAATCTGTGCTGGCGTTGGATCTTGCAAATCTATCCAAGAAATTTTTTTTCTGATCTCGTTAAAATTTTCGACCTCACTAAGAGAGGAAACTTTTTGTTGGAAGTAGGCTGGAAGCTGAAATAAACGGATCATATTTAACACTAAAAATTGGTTCCAAAACTAAATCGGAAAGTTTGGGTTTGGTCATATTTCTCTCTCTTTGCAATCTTAGAAAAATCGAGACGAATTGGGCCGAGAGGCGAAGACCAAGCAAGACTGAATCCGTAAGAAGAACGGATTGAACCAGAATCAGAAATATTAGCGCCAGCGCGCGATTGTTGGTCAACACCTTTTACCGTTCCATTGTCAGAGAATAAAATTCCGTTAATTCCTAGTTCACGCGGCAGCCCCAGAGGAAAAAGGAACTCCGCGGTTCCGACGTAATAAATTTTACCACCGAGTACGCCATTACCAACTGAATTTCCAGAATTATCCTGAACACGTGGACCAAGCCCAGCATATTGAAAACCGCGGAAATTATTTCCCCCTAAAAAGAAACCGTAGTTACTGCGCACACTTTGGCCGCCCATTCCTTCAATCGCGCCGCCACGAGCCATAAATTTTAAAATAAAGTCCTTACTCACCGTTGGAACGTAATATCCTGCGGAACCTTCGTGTTTAATGGTTTTGATATTGCCTCCGATGCCAGAGTAATCTTGCGAAACCGAGGCGTAGTAACCATCTTTTGGATTGAGACGATTATCTCTTTTGTCATAAACGAGAGTTTGTCCAACTCCTGAACTGGTGTAACTTCCCTCCAACATTTTCAGACTTAATGATGCGCCGCTGTAAATATTACTAACCGTCTGTTCGGAATAAGAATAGCGTAGCTGGTGATTTAAAAATTCGGTAACCATGTAATCACCACGAAAGGTTATGCCTGTTGAGGTCTGATCGTAGATCAATGAGTTTCTTTTGTTTAGCTCATATTTAAAAATATCGAAACCAACATCGATAGGCAAATTCATAAAATGTGGCTTGGTGTAATTCACTTCAGAACTCATACGCGCAAAAGATTTTTGCACGTTGAAGCCGAGCTCTTGTCCAGTGCCAAATAAATTTCTTTCCTTGATTCCAACATTAGCGCTAACTTTATCAACCGTTGAGTAACCTACGCCGAGAGTAAGCTCTCCAGTTTTTTTCTCCTTTACTTCAATTTCCAAATCAATCTTATCTGTCTCTCCAATTCTTTTAGTTTTGAATTCAACTTTTTCAAAAAATCCAAGATTTTCGAGGCGCTGTTTTGAGCGATTAATTTTTGTTACATTGTAAGCATCGCCTTCACGAAAACGCAGTTCACGACGGATGACAGAATCCATTGTGCGCGTATTGCCTAAGATACGAATTTGCTCTATGTAAATGCGCGGCGTTTGTTGCAGAACGAAATCGACATCCATTATTTTTCCTTCCCGATTGCGCTTCAAAATTGGCTCAACGTGAGCGAAGGCGTAAGATTTTTCTGACATTACTTCCACCATTTTATCGACGGTTTTTTCGATTAAATCTGCGTCGTAGATCTTTCCCGTTTTAACAAGGATTTCCTTGTTCAAAATTGAGGCATCAAACTTATCGATATTATTGATAATATTGGTCTCGCCGACGCGATATTGGATTCCTTCTTCTAGTAAAAACGTGACAAAAAATTCATCTTTTTGTGGCGTGATTTGGGCGGTTGAAGAAATCATCGAAAAATCGGCGTAACCATTAGAGCCATAAAAACGACGCAATTTTTCGCGATCAAATTCAATGCGATCAGAATCGTAAGAATCGCTTGATGAGAGAAATTTCCACCATTTAGATTCTTTAGTGGAAACTTCATCCATCAGCTCGCGATCAGAGAATTTGTTGTTTCCAACGAAATAAATTTTGCCAATTTTTGCTTTCGGCCCTTCAAAAATTTCGAAAATTAATTCAACGCGGTTTTGATCTTTTTGAATAATTTTGGGATCGATCTTGGTTAGGAAACGCCCGCTCTTGAGATAGATTTCATTAATACGTTTTAAATCATTTTGCAGCTTGGCCTTGGTAAATACCGTGCGCTTTTTTGAAGTAATTTCGCTTTGCAGCGCCTCATCTTCAATCTTTTTATTGCCAACAAATTTCACATCGGAAATTAGCGGATTTTCGCGCACCTCGACAACAATCTGACCATTTTGACGATAAATTTTTGACTCAAGGAAAAGATCAGATTCATAAAGTTTTTTTACCGACTCCTGCAATGCTTTCGCTGAATTTTTCTTCAACCCAGAAACATCAAGAAGAGAAATAATTGTCTCCTCGTCAACCCTCTCATTTCCTTGAATTGCCAAGATTTTATCCGCAGCAAAAACATCAAAAGCTAAAAAAAACGCGACAAGAAACGGCAGTGTTTTTGTAGGGCTTTTTAGCATTATTTTGTATTGAGGATTTGAAGAAATTTTAAGCTATTTTTGGGTTCTTGGAATGCAACTCGCGATCTGTCTATTATTCCCGGATTATCTCCTTTGTAAGGATGATGCAATTAAAGATTATCTTAATTGTAAGTATTATCCATTCGATAAATTGGAATCCAAAAAAACTCCAACACCCACGACTTGACTTTTGGAAGAAAATTCTAACCCTGCCCCAATATTTTTTACGCGATGTAGCCGTCTTCTGAGCAAATTAATTTAACGGTTCATGTTACGACTCTCTTCTTTTGCGCTTCTAGCCACATTTTTTGTCAGCGATTCTTTCTCTTTTGAATTATTCAAATCGGGAGAAAGAAAACATATTCAAGTTGTCGGCTCTTCAACCGTTTACCCATTCACCGCAGTAATCGCCGAAACTTTTGGTCGCGACACTGAATTCAGAACTCCAATTATTGAATCAACCGGCACTGGCGGTGGATTTAAATTATTTTGTTCGGGAATTGGTTATGATTACCCTGATTTTTCCAACGCATCGCGTTATATCCAAAAAAGTGAAATCGCTAAATGCGCCGAAAATGGCGTGAAGCAAATCGTCGAAATTAAAATTGGTTACGACGGAATCGTCCTCGCCAATCTCAGCAGTGGCAAAAAATTCAACTTAACTAAAGAACAAATTTTCCTCGCTCTAAGAGAGGGAAGCACTTACCAAAAATGGAATGAGATCGATCCCTCACTTCCCAACACCAAAATTGTAATTTACGGTCCACCTACAACTTCAGGAACTCGCGATGCTTTTGTCGAATTAGTAATGGAGGAGCCTTGTCAAAAATTAACAAAACTTCCCAAGAAAAAATGTGGGATGATGCGAAGTGACGGTCACTTCATTGAAGCTGGTGAAAACGATAATCTTATCGTTCAAAAATTAACTCATGATGCTGATGCTTTGGGAATTTTTGGCTTCTCTTTCCTTGAAGAAAATCATGAAATAATTAAAGCTGCGCACATTAACGATGTGACACCAAGCTTTGAATCTATTGTCTCGGGAACTTATCCAGTTTCTCGACCTCTTTTCATCTATTTCAAAAAAGAACATCTGAATCTGGTTCCTGGTATTAAGGAATTTATCCAAGAAATCGTTAGCAAAAATACCATCGGTAAAGATGGATATCTTTTGCAAAAAGGTCTTATTCCGTTAACTGATTTGGAAATCAAAAAAGTGCGGGGTGAGGTGACTAAAGCCTTGAAATAGACCTAGTCACGTGTCTTGAGGTCTCGCTTAACTAGGTTTTTTTAAACCTAATTTCGTGATGAGCTTCTTGTCTTATTAACTACTAAACATCAAGGGTATATCATGGTATTCATTCCACTGATTGTTTTCCTTACGTTGTCAGTAGTTTCTACTTTGACTTAAACGTTCGAAGAACAGACAAGGGGTTTATCCAAGCGATAACTTCTTGCGCAGCCTAATCAGCAATTAGGTGCCCGTCGTAAAAGAAATTTTGCGGCGGGTTTTTTGCTTTCTTAAAGATACTACTCTAAGTCTTTTTCAAAAATTCCCTAAGCCCTCATTTACACAAATTCCATGGAAGAACAATTCATTAAAGTCGTTGGCGCCAAAGAGCATAATCTTAAAAATGTCAGCATCGAAATTCCTAAGAACCAACTCGTCGTAGTTACTGGTCTCTCCGGCTCAGGAAAATCCTCTTTAGTTTTCGACACAGTCTATGCCGAAGGTCAACGCCGCTTTATTGAAAGTCTTTCTGCCTACGCACGTCAATTTCTCGACATGCAAGACAAGCCCGATGTTGAATCAATAACCGGCCTTTCTCCTTCAATTGCTATTGATCAAAAAACTACTTCACGCAATCCGCGCTCTACCGTTGGAACTGTTACCGAAATTTACGATCACTTCCGTCTTTTATTTGCAAGAATCGGAACTCCATTTTCACCAGAAACAGGTAAGCCAATCGAGAGCCAGTCTGCTTCGATCATGGTCGATAAAATT
>CANNMN010000011.1 GCA_947505885.1 Rickettsiales bacterium | reverse complement strand
GATCTGAAAAATTTAAAACATTCTGCGATCGTCTACGACATCGTCTACAATCCACTCAAGACTGAGTTGTTGAAATCCGCTGAAATCCGCGGGAATCAAATTGTGACTGGAATTGGAATGCTTGTCGAGCAAGCTATGGTAGGTTTTGAGGAGTGGTTTGGAAAAAGGCCAGAGCCGAGTGAGAATTTAATGAAACGCTTAATTAGTTAAGAATCGTCGCTCTGAAGGCGAAGATCAAGGGGGCCAAAAAAATGATGCATTACTTGAATCTCTCGCCTCGCTTCCTATTTAGACTCCTATTCAAATCGTTTCCAAAAAAGATAAAGAATTTATCAATTGCGTTAGCTCTCTAGAGCTAGAAACCAAATTCATCGCCTACGAACAATTCGATGCGAAACAAAGACGAATAACTTAAGCTAAATTAAAATCTCTTTTAATGAAAAATTCCGGAAAAAACTTTTTAACTTGGGCGATTATTTTTGCTGTGGTACTGGTTATATCCAGCTTGATTAATGACCCTAATGGCGCAGCTGGAAATAAGTTAGTCTTCAGCGAATTTATGAAGAAGGTTGATGCGGGTGAAGTGGTTTCTGTTGATATCAAAGGCAGTGATTTGAATGGTAAAATGAAAGATGGTTCGCAGTTTTATACCTATCTTCCGGAATATCCTGATCTCGTTTCTACTTTGCAGGAGAAGGGCGTGGAGATTAATGCCGTGCCTTTAGTTAGTAAATCAGACAAGATAGTTGCAGGAATTATTGGTTGGCTTCCTCTTCTTGTAATGGTTGGGTTGTGGATTTATTTTTCGCGCAGTGCTGGCGGCGGTGGACGCGGCGGCGCTTTTGGATTTGGTAAATCGCGCGCTAAACTTTTACAGGAAAGCAAAGGCAAAGTTACTTTTGGCGATGTGGCCGGGATTGATGAGGCAAAACAAGAACTCACCGAAATTGTCGACTTCTTAAAAGATCCAAAAAAATACGTAGATGTTGGTGCAAGAATTCCGCGCGGCTGTTTATTAATCGGCTCTCCAGGAACTGGTAAAACTTTGCTAGCCCGTGCCATTGCTGGTGAAGCAGGAGTTCCATTTTTTTCAATTTCTGGTTCTGATTTCGTTGAAATGTTTGTCGGCGTCGGTGCGAGTCGTGTGCGCGACATGTTCGAGCAGGCAAAAAAATCTGCGCCTTGCATCGTTTTTATCGATGAGATTGATGCTGTTGGCCGTCACCGCGGTTCTGGAGTTGGCGGTGGAAATGATGAGCGCGAACAAACTCTTAACCAAATGCTTGTTGAGATGGACGGGTTTTCTGATAATGAAGGTGTTGTAATTATTGCGGCGACAAATCGCCCCGATGTTTTAGACCGTGCCTTGCTTCGTCCTGGGCGTTTCGATCGACAAGTTACCGTGCCAAATCCTGATATCATCGGACGTGAACAAATTCTTGGTGTGCACATTAAAAAAATTGTTGCCGCCTCAGATATTGATGTAAAAACTTTAGCGCGCGGAACTCCTGGTTTTGCCGGGGCAGATCTTGCCAATCTGGTGAATGAGGCGGCGCTGACTGCTGCGCGTTTCAATCAGAAAATGGTGACGATGCAAAATTTCGAAGATGCCAAAGATAAAATTATGATGGGCACTGAACGCAAATCGATGGTGATGCAAAAATCGGAAAAAGAGCTTACAGCTTACCACGAAGCTGGTCATGCGATCACCGCACTTAACTGTCCAAATTCTGATCCTATCCACAAAGCAACAATCATTCCACGTGGCCGCGCTTTAGGTTTGGTTATGCGTCTTCCCGAGCATGATCGCTTCTCAGTTACGCGCGCAAAACTTAAAGATGATCTAATTGTTGCCTTCGGCGGACGCGCTGCGGAGGAGTTAATTTTCGGCTACGAGCAAGTTACAACAGGTGCTTCTTCCGATATTCAGCAAGCAACCTCAATGGCGCGCGCAATGGTTACAAAATGGGGCCTAAGCGATAAAGTTGGAGCGATCGATTACGGCGAAGATGACGGTTCAAGATTTTATGCCGCAAACAAACCTTATTCACAAGAAACTGGCAGAATCATTGACGAAGAAGTTAAGCGCATAATTAGCGAAGGTCTCGCAGAAGCCAAAAAAATCCTTAACGAGAAAAAAGACGATTTGGAAAAATTGGCTCGAGCTTTACTTGAATATGAAACTTTGAGTGGCGAGGAAATTAAAGATTTACTTGCAGGCAAAGAAATTAGAAAACCTTCAGCGCAAAGCGGCTCAGCAGCTAGTGCAATCAGCGAAGGCCTCATCCCAAAAGTCAGTTAATCAATAGAAAAACTAAAAACATGCAGTTCGAAGTAGCAAAGCAGTCATTACTTAAAGCCATCTCAAATGTGAGTGGTGCAGTGGAAAGAAAGAACACAATTCCTGTTCTACAAAATATTAAAATCGAAGCTCAAAAAATGCAGGAAGGTGACAAGGTAATTTTGTCGGCGACTGACATGGATATTCTTGTTACTGCGACTTTCGAAGCAGATATCAAGAAGAGCGGAGTTACTACAGTTCCGGCGCAAATGTTTTTTGACATCGTGCGTAAAATTCCGGAAGGCGCGATCATGATTTCGCAAGAAAGCCCGACGATTTTACAGATTAAATCCGGCAAATCGAAATATAGCTTGCCTTGCATCGATGCGACAGAATTTCCAAATTTATCGGAAGGTGAGTTGGGCGAAGAAATCACAATTAAGTCAGAAGATTTAATGCGAATGATTGAAAAAACACGCTTCGCAATTTCGAGCGATGAAACTCGTTACTATCTCAATGGCCTTTATTTACATGCCGTAAAGCAAGGTACGAATTTCAGTTTGCGCACTGTTGCCACCGATGGTCACAGGCTCGCTCTTTCTTTCGCTGACATTGATTTAAAAACTCCTTTTGGCGTGATTTTACCAAAAAAATCTGTCGCTGAAATTCGTAAAATTATCGAGGCAACGAAGGAAGTGCGCTTCGCAATTTCGCGCGTGAAAATCAAAGTGGTGGCAGGTCAGGCGACTATTATTTCTAAACTAATTGACGGCGAATTTCCTGATTACGACAAAGTGGTGCCGAAGAATAATTCTCTCGTTGCGTCAATTAACAAAAAGAATTTCTTCGATTGCGTTGATCGCGTTTCAACTGTTGCGACTGATAAGCATCGCCTGGTTAAAATGATCTTAGAAAATGGAAAGTTAAGTCTGCAAGTTAGCACTAATGATGGTTCTTTCGCTTATGAAGAACTTGACGTGAACTATTCAGGAGAGCGCATCGAAACTGGTTTCAACTCACGTTACCTCCTCGACATCATCGGCCAAGTCGACAATGATGAGCTGCTAATGCGCTTCAAAGACGGCTCTTCTCCAGCATTGATTGAGGCTAAGAATATGAGTTCAGTATTCGTCATCATGCCGGTTAGAATTTAGCATTTTAATTCGTCATTATTAGAAGCTCGTAGAGCGACGCGGCAATTCAAAATGATCCAAATTCAAAAACTTTTTCTCTCCAATTTTCGCAATTTCTCCTCGCGTAGAATTGAATTTTCTTCCCCGTCAGTTTTGCTTGTTGGCGCAAATGGCGCTGGCAAAACTAATATTCTTGAAAGTCTGACATTGCTTGGTCGCAGCGCCTCTTTGCGTGGAAGTGATTTTGACGAAATGATAAAAATCGGCGAGAAAAATTTTACGATTTACGCTGAAATCTCTAATCACGAATTCATCGAAAAAATTGCTGTTTCATTTGATGCGATTCAGAAGAAAAAAATTTTACTAATTAACGGCGAACCAGTTAGTCCTAAGCGTCAAAGCGATCTTAGAAGTCATTTAATTAATTTTATTTTCTTAACTCCGCAGCTCGAACAGCTTTTTATTTCGGGTAAAAGTGAGCGTCGCGATTACATGGATAAAATTGTCTCTGACCTTGATCACGAACATTCCAGCCGTATCAACAATTACCAAAAATTACTCCGCGAAAGATTGCTGATTTTACAAAAACATCGCGACGATAAATGGCTAAATGCGGTAGAAAATAAAATCGTTGAGCTTGGAGTTTCAATTGCAGCAGCGAGGATTGAGGCGATAGATTTTTTCAATAAGGCTATTTCATCTTTCGCGTCAAATTTTCCGCAGACAAAACTTTGTGCGCTTGGCGAAGTTGAAGAGATGATAGCGAAACAAAGCGCAGCGCAGCTAGAAGAGTTTTACAAAATCAAAATGAAAGAAAATCGCGAGCGCGATCTAGTGAGTTTTAAAACTGAATTTGGCGTTCATCGCTCAGATTTTGACGCAATTTTTTTGAAGAAAAATATCTCGGCGAAACTTTCTTCAACTGGCGAACAAAAAGCGATCATGCTTGGAATCACTTTGGCGCGGGCGCGGATTTCATCTGCTTACAAAAATCAGCCGACAATTTTAATTTTTGACGAAGTGGTTTCTCATTTGGATGAGGAGCGAAAGAAGAATTTATTTGAAGAAATTTCCGCCGCGAATCTGCAGGCTTTTTTTAGCGCAACGAGTGTTGAATTAATTCCGGTGAAGCATTCACAACTTCATATTCACGCGGTTTAAAAAGTTGGTAATGCCACCATTCTTTCGAGTAGAAATCAAAGCCAGCAGAGGTCATAAGGCCGAGAAGGAGTAAGCGATTGCGCTGCGCTTCCACGGAAATTTTTTCGCAATTGTGAAAAGCTAACTCAGAAAAATTGTCGAAATCCGTTCCCATCTCTAAGTCATTTCCTTGCGAGTCAGTTAAAGTTAAATCAATTGCTACACCCCGACAATGCGGGATAGCTCCATCTTCAGGATTTGAAACGAAGTCGCCGGGAAATTTATTGAACATGTATTTTTGTACTTCGAGCGGGCGAAATGTGTCGAAGATTTTCAATTTTAGACCCAAATTTTTTGCTGACTTAATCGCTTTCAGGATCGCTTCAATAGAGGCTTCATGCATGTAAGCGAAAGGACGAGAATAAAGTTTGTGACCACAAACATTATTTTCTGAGGCGTAGCGCAAATCAAAAATTACGTCGAATTTTTCTGGAGTGATTTCGATAAGATTCTGCATTTAGAAAGGTTTCAAAATTACCAAAGCGACAATGGCAAGAATTAGCAAAATTGGTACTTCGTTGATGATTCGATAAAACTTCTGGCTGTGTTTATTCTGGCCTTTTTCAAAGGATTTTCTCCAGCGCCCAAGTAAATGGTGATAGATAGTAAGTATTGCGACGAGAGTTAATTTGATGTGCAGCCAAATGAATTCAAAGCCGATTTTTGAAGAGAGGTAAAAACCAAAAATAAAAACCAAAATCATCGCAGGATTCATGATGTAGCGAAGCAACTTCCTCTCCATCACTTGAAAAATTTTATCAGTTTCAGATCCAACAGCTACTTGCGTGTGATAAACGAAAATTCTTGGTAAATATAAAAGTCCGGCGAGCCATGAAATTACTGCGGTGATATGCAGAATTTTGATTACGTCGTAAAGTTCGATCTCGGCCATTTTTTTAAAGAAAAAGTTGATTAATTGAAGTCGCTTAATAGCGTGCAATGCCTCGTTTCTAAAGCATTTTCTTGAAATAAAATGAAGTTACTCGCTTGCAATAGCAATCCATCTTTGTCGCAAAATATCGCCAGCTATTTGGGTTCGAAATTAGTTAGTGTCGAGATTAAGCGTTTTGCTGACATGGAAGTATTTGCTGAGATCAAAGAAAATGTGCGCGGCGAAGATATTTTTGTTTTGCAATCGACCTCATTTCCAGCCAATGACAATATCATGGAATTGTTGGTGGTGATTGACGCATTGCGTCGCGCTTCAGCGAAAAGAATTACTGCGGTAATGCCTTACTTTGGTTATGCTAGACAAGATCGTAAAGTTGCTCCGCGCACCCCAATTTCTGCAAAATTAGTTGCGAATTTAATCACTTCAGCCGGTGCAGATCGGGTGCTCACAATGGATTTACACGCCGGGCAAATTCAAGGCTTCTTCGATATCCCTCTAGATAATCTTTACGCAGCACCAGTTTTTGTGCGCGACATTAAGCAAAATTTTGAGCTAGAAAATTTAGTGGTAGTATCTCCGGATGTTGGTGGCCTAGTGCGGGCAAGAGCAATCGCTGGAAAAATTGGCGCCGATCTAGCGATTGTTGATAAACGTCGTCCTCGTGCTGGAGTTAGCGAGGTGATGAATATTATTGGCGAAGTTGAAGGTAAAAATTGTATTATTGTTGATGACATGATCGACTCTGGTGGAACTTTATGTAACGCAGCCGAGGCTTTGCTAATAAAGGGCGCAAAGTCGGTTTCGGCTTACATTACTCACGGTGTTTTATCAGGAAAGGCTCCGGAAAGAATTGCTAATTCTAAGCTAAAAACTCTTGTCATTACCGATTCAATTCAGCCTTCGGAAGAAACTTTGTCGGTCAAAAATATTAAAATTATTAATATTTCCGATCTACTTGGAGAGGCTATCCGCAACATTTCATTAGAGAAGTCAGTCTCTACTTTGTTTGATTAATTATGAAAAAAATTATCGAATTTCTTCAGTTACAATTTAAAAAATTCGCACCAACGGTTGTTTTGCCGATTGTTATCGTGCTCTTTGCAATCATTGCCGCCGATCTTCTTTACCAGCCAAAAAAAATGTTCAAAAGAGGTTTTGAAATTGAGTTTTCTGCCGATGGAAAGCCAGTGGCTAAAAAAGAAGAAAAGCCAGTTGATTTCCCTTCTTTGATGAAGTTAGCCGACCTCGACCGTGGTGCAAAAATTTTTAAAAAATGCGCAACTTGTCATACTATTGGCAAAGGTGAAGCGGCAAAAATTGGACCAAATTTATTTGGAGTTGTGGGTAGAAAGAGGGCCTCAACCTCCTTCTCTTATTCTGATGCGATGAGGGCAAAGGGTGGTTCTTGGGACGCGGAATCAATCGGTCAATTTATTACCAAGCCAAAAGATTATGTGCCGGGAACTAAAATGGCTTTTCCAGGATTGAAGAAGCCGCAAGATCGTGCCGACGTGATTCTGTTCTTACAAAAGCAATAAATTCCCAATGGGTTTCATAAAATCAATTTTACGAATTTTTCGTTCTGTAGTTCTTCTGCTGCTCTTGGTTTGTCTGGTGATTTTTATGCTCGACAATCGCGAGCTGATTACAGTCAGCACGCATCCCCTACCGTTCGAAATTCAGACAAGAGTTTTTGTAGTGATGATTGTTTGTTTTATTCTTGGGCTAGTTTTTGGAATAATTACTTGCTCTCCGACTATTGTTCAAAGTTTTTTCAAACGCCTTAGTGATAAGCACAAAATCAGAAAACTTGAAAAGCAGGTAAAAAATAATTGAGCAGTTGCTTTCAATTTTTGCCTAAATAGCTTGCGCTGCCTTATTCCACATCACTAAAGCTGCACCTTAATTTCCTTCTCTCTTACTTAAATTTTTAACAAATAACGATACGACATGGCTAGTAATTTGACCATCATGGGCAACAAAGAAATTTTGTTGGTCGCTGAAAATATCGCGCACGAAAAAGGCATTTCTCTTCAAGAAATTATTGAGGCGATGGAGGAGGGCATCAAGCTTGCTGCAAAGAAAAAATATGGTAGCCATCTTGATATCGATTGCAAAATCGACAGAAAAACTGGGCAGATAAAACTCTTCAATAAGCTACAAGTTGCCGAAGACGATGTTGAAGATTTTGATGTGCGCACCCACATCACTCTTAAGCATGCAAAACAAGAAAATTCTGATGCTGAAATTGGTGATTTCGTAGTGCAAGAATTGCCTCCGATTGATCTCAGTCGCGTTGTTGCGCAAGTTGCCAGAAACGAGATTATCCGCAAAGTTAAAGAGGCTGAAAAGAATAAAGAATATAACGAATTCAAGGATCGTATTGCTGATATTGTTAGTGCTTCAGTGAAGAAAATTGGTCTAAAAAACATCGTGATGGAAGTTGATGGTTACGAAGCCGTGATTCACGAAAGTGGCTTAATCCCAAAAGAAAATTTTCGCGTTGGCGATCGTATTCGTTGCTACATTGAAGATGTGCGCAAAGAGCCATTCGGTGCACAGATTTTCTTGTCACGCACTCATCCGCAATTTTTGGTGAGACTTTTCGAACAAGAAGTTCCCGAGCTTTACGAAGGAAATATTGAAGTAAAAGCGGTTGCTCGTGATCCAGGTTCTCGCGCTAAAATCGCGATCTATTCTCGTCGCGATGATATTGATATTATTGGCTCATTCATTGGTATTCGCGGTTCTCGTGTTCAGTCAGTTAGCTCTGAGCTTCGCGGTGAAAAAATTGATATTCTTAAATGGTCACCAAATGTAGCTGAGCTTGTAATAAGTGCGCTAACGCCGGCTAAAGTTAGTAAGGTCGTTGTTGATGAAGAGAATAATTTGATCGAAGCTGTAGTAGCTGAAGATCAGCTCAGCCTAGCGATTGGACGCGGCGGACAAAATGTTAAACTCGCTTCAAAATTAGTCGGTTATAAAATTGACGTAATGACTGACGAACAAGAGTCAGCGCGTCGCACTGCTGAATTTAATCAAGCTTCCAAACTTTTTGTTGAAGCGCTTGATGTTGAAGAAATGATCGCAAATCTTCTCGCTTCTGAAGGGTTCTTAACCGTTGATTCTCTGGCCCAATCTGATGTTTCTGAAATTGCTTCAATCGAAGGTTTTGACGAAGACATTGCTGGCGAAGTTAAACGTAGAGCCGAGGAATTTCTTCAGAAAAATTCGTAAATAATGACAGACGAAAACAACCAAAACACAACGCGCTCGCGCCTTACTCTTAAGCTATCAACTCCAGTTAGTACCCAGAGCCTTGCCGTAAAAACTAATACCGAAAAAAAACTCGGTAGTTCTTCGGTTCAAGTTACCATCAAAGGGCGCAAGAGAGACTCAAAGCCAGGTGAAGATCGAGATATTGTTGGGTTAAATAAAAATGAATTTGAAGCCAGAATGAGAGCTGTTTCAAGTTCTGGTGATGTTAAAAGTGAAATTAAAACTCATGAAATTCTAAGCAGAGCAAATAAAAAAACTCAAAGCGAAGAAGTAGTTAAGGTTGAAGAAATTGTTGTTGAAGAAAATATCGTTGAGCCAGCTCCGGTTGAGGTGAAGCAGATTAATGTTCCCGACTACAAATTAGATCAGTTTGACGTGCGCGGCAAAATTAGACAAAGCGTCGATGTTGCTAATCGTCAAAAAGAAGAGCGTGAAAAACTTGCTGAAGAAAGAAGAAAGCAAGAGCAACAACGTCTCTCTAAAGAAAGAGAAGAGCGCGACAAAAAGAAGCAAAAAAAATTACCAGCTGCTCCGGTAAAAAAGAGCTTCGAGGAAGAAGCTAAAAAGAAACCAAGCTTCAAAGAAGAGCGCGTAAATAGCCGTAGAATGACCTACGTCATCGATACTCATTCCGATGATGATGGTTCAGGACATAAACGCAAAAAAGGAAAAAACAGACATCAAGAACAAGCTTCCGCCAAGGAATACAAAAAAATTTCGCGTGAAGTTGTCATTCCAGAATTAATTAGTGTCGCTGATTTAGCTGAGCGCATGACTGAAAAAGTTGGCGATGTAGTTAAAAAACTTTTTGCCATGGGAATGGTTGTAACCAGTAACCAAGCCGTTGATGCAGATACTGCGGAAATCATCATTACTGAATTTGGTCACAAGGCAAAACGCACTTCGCACTCTGATGTTGAAAATATTCTTGAAGAAGGCGGCGAAGAACATGAGTTCTTAGCGCGCGCTCCGATCGTTACAATTATGGGTCACGTCGATCATGGTAAAACTTCTTTGCTCGACGCTTTGCGCGAGACCAATGTTGTTGCGCGTGAGCATGGTGGAATTACTCAGCATATTGGCGCTTCTCGCGTCAAGGCTGTTGGCGGAAAATTTATTACTTTCCTTGATACTCCTGGCCACGAAGCTTTTACTGAAATGCGTTCACGCGGTGCGAATGTTACCGACATCGTCGTGCTAGTAGTTGCCGCTGACGATGGAGTTAAAGCGCAAACAATCGAAGCCATCAATCATGCCAAGGCGGCAAACGTGCCGATGATTGTAGCCGTAAATAAAATCGATAAACCTGGCGCAGATCCAGAGCGCGTAAAACAAGAACTCCTTGCGCACAATGTTGTCTGTGAAGATTTGGGCGGTGACGTAATGTTCATTCCTGTCTCAGCCAAGACTAAGAAAAATCTTGAAAAGCTTGAAGAGGCAATTTTGTTGCAAGCAGAAGTTCTTGATCTCAAATCGCAATATGAAGGCAAAGCAAGTGGCGTAGTGCTTGAGTCAAGAATTGATCCAGCGCGTGGCGTTGTGGCGACATTAATCGTACAAAAAGGAACATTGGATACCTCTGATTTAATCGTTGTCGGTACCTCTTTTGGTCGTGTTAGAAAAATGTCTGACGATCTAGGAAATATAGTAAAATCAGCGACCCCTTCAGTTCCAGTCGAAGTTCTCGGCTTAGACAGCGCTCCAAATGCTGGGGATAAATTCTTCGAAGTTGATGAAGAAAGACAGGCTCGCGAAATTATTTCTTATCGCTCACGCAAAGAAAAAGAAATCAAGGCATTGAAGAATTCTGCCAGATCATTCTCCGATATTTTTAAAGAATCCGGTAAAGGAAAATTAAAATATTTGAACATCATCATCAAAGGCGATGTGCATGGTTCAGTTGAGGCTATCATTGGAACGGTGGCTAAATTAAATAATGAAGAAGTTGCGATTAAAGTTGTGCATTCAGCAACTGGTGGAGTTTCTGATTCCGACATCTCTCTTGCTGCCGCATCTGGTGCCATGATTGTTGGTTTTAACGTTCGCGCTAACTCTTCAGCAAAAGAAATGGCGCTATCCAAAGGCATCGAAATTCGCTACTACTCAATCATCTATAATCTAGTTGATGACCTGAAATTATTGCTCACTGGCATGTTAACCCCAGTTCAGAATGAAGAGCATTTAGGCCGCGCTGAAATACGCCAAGTCTTCAAAGTTTCTGGTTCTGGAAAGGTAGCAGGATCTTACGTTATTGATGGCGTCCTCAAGCGCAATGCCAGAGCTCGACTACTGCGCGACAACGTCGTGATTCACGATGGTGAATTAAAAACGCTCAAGCGTTTCAAGGATGATGTGAAGGAAGTTAAGACTGGTTTTGAGTGTGGAATCGCCTTCGAAAACTACGACGACATCAAAGAAAAAGACATCGTCGAGTGCTACGAAGTTGTTGAGCAAAAAAGATCGCTTTAGAATTAATTCAAGATCGATTTTTTAGGTTGCGGCACCATCATTTATCTTATTTTCCACTAAGGTTTGTAAAAAATTCTCATTCTCTCGGCGCCGATACTTTTTAATATTCCTCCCATGCAGACTTGGATTGAGATCAATAAAAAGGCGCTTCTAAACAATATTTCGCAGATCAAAAAACAGCTGAAGCCGAAGGTAAAATTTATGGCGGTGTTAAAGTCTAACGCCTACGGGCATGGGCTTTTAGAGGTTGTGTTGTCTATTCAAAATGAAGTTGATTATTTAGCAGTTTTCTCTCTTGAAGATGCGATCTTTTTACGTAAGCAAGGAGTCAAAAAGCCTTTGTTGGTGATGTCTCGCATTTCTTCTGAGCAAATTAATTTAGCGATCAAACACGATATCGAAGTCACAATTTCAACCTTCGATATTTTACAAAAAGCTAAGAAAAACTTAAAAGCCCATATCTGCGTGGACACAGGCATGGGGCGCGACGGCTTCGCTTCTTCTGATCTAAAAAAACTTTCCGCTCTACTTAAAAAAACTCCGCTAAAACTTTGTGGAGTCTACGCACATTTTGCTGCTGCCGACAAAACTAAATTTGATGATTACAGCCAAAAACAAATTCAAGAATTACTGCGCTGGCAAGAAGAGTTTAATTGTCCTTTGGTTCATCATTCTGCAAGTGCCAGAACAATTTATGGCAAAAATTATCCCGATTTTAACATGGTTAGAATCGGTATTTCGCTTTACGGCTTGTGGCCTTCATCGCAAAGAGAAAAATTAGTTAAGCTCGAACCAGTTTTAAGCTGGAGGACAAAAATTGCTGAGCTGAAGTTTTTACCAAAGGGCAGTGCGATTTCTTACGAATGTACTCACATTCTAGAGCGTGATTCAAAAATCGCCGTGCTGCCGATTGGTTACTATGATGGTATTGCGCGTATTAGTTCGGGAAAAAGTCAGGTGATTTTACGTGGCAAAAAAGTTCCGCAAATTGGTCGAGTCACCATGAATTTAATTGTGATTGATGTAACCGATGTGAAGGAAGCAAAAATAGGCGACGTGGTGACAATTATTGGTAAAGACGGTAAATCTGAAATTACTGCGGATGATTGGGCGGAATGGTCGCAGACAATAAATTATGAAGTGGTAGCGAGATTGAATTCGGCGATTACTCGTGTGCTATCCTAACGATTTTTGCGGTCGCAAAAATTAAAATCGGGGCAAGAAAGAAGCAAAGTCCAACAAGTAATTTTAAACTAGTAACAACATCGCCAAGGGCGATTAGCAGAATTGGAATAATCAGCGGAAGAGCAAGAGCGGCAATTATCGGAGCGGCATTGCCTAAAATCGAAAGCGTGCCGCAGAAGCAGCAAATAAAGTTAACGAGCAAGCTCACTAAAATAATCAGAAGAAAAAGATCCGGTCGAATTAAGCTAGAAATGACAATGATTGGTACGCAGCAAACGAGCCAATTAGCCAGCATTTTCGCGGCGATGAAACTCTCAAAATTTTCGCAAGAAATTAAAATTTGTTCACTTGCGCCTGACTCAAAATCTTTTTTTAAAAATTCAGCGGAAGAAAAAATCAAACAAGAAAGCAGAGAAAATAAAATAATGACTAAACTGTCTTGACCTTGCGAGAGTAGGGAGAAACTCGAGAGGAAAATTAAGAAAAATAAAAAACTCGCCAAAATTCGTGAGGTTTGGCGAAAATTAATTCTGAGTTCGTGTGAGAGAAGGATGAAAAAAATTTGCATTTGAGTTTTGTTTTTCTGGATCCCCGCTTTCGTGAGAATTTTACTTAAAGTTAGGTGGCCTATTTTGCTCCATCACTTGATCAGCAAGAATTTAGGAAGATTTAATTAGTTCGTTTGGGTCTTTGCGACAGTGATTTTAACTGCCCACAAGCGGCCATCACGTCGTCGCCGCGAGTCTTGCGAATCGGCGAAATTAGCCCGGCATTTTTTAAAATTTTTTGAAAGTTTTCAATTCGATTATTGCCACTGCGTCCATAGCCACAGCCATCCCATGGATTAAATGGAATTAAATTAATCTTCACGTTTAGATTAAATTTATTGATCAAATCGATTAATTCCTTCGCGTGTTTTTCGTGATCATTCACCTCATTAAGCATCACATATTCGAAGGTTATTTTCTGATTCGGATTTTCGCGATTGTAAGTTTTGCAAGCAGCGAGCAAATCTTTGAGCGGGTATTTTTTATTGATCGCCATGATGTCAGTTCGAAGTTCATCATTCGTGGCGTGAAGCGATATTGCCAAATTTGTTTTTAACTCAGTTGAGCTGCGTAAAATTTCTGGAACTAAGCCAGAAGTTGAAATGGTAATGCGACGCGCAGAGAGACCAACTCCCTCTTCATCATTTAAAATTTTTACTGCTTTTGCGACATTTTCGTAATTGAAAAAAGGTTCGCCCATGCCCATGAATACTATGTTGGTGAGTTTACGATTACCCTGGTCCCAATCATTAATTAAATCTTTGGCGAGTAAAATTTGTGCCACGATTTCATGGAATTCTAAATTTCTAACCAAGGTTTGCGTGCCGGTATGACAGAATTTGCAAGCTAATGTGCAGCCCACTTGCGACGAGATGCAGAGAGTGCCCCGGGTTTCTTCGGGAATGAAAACTGCCTCGACTTCTCGACCATCAGGAAATTTTACGAGAAATTTTCTAGTGCCGTCGAGAGAGATAAAATCTTTAGAAATTCTCGGTCGCTCGAGTGAAAAATTTTGTGTCAGAGTTATGCGTAATTCTTTTTTGATGTTGGTCATTTCATCAAAAGATTTAACGCCGCGAGCATAAATCCAATTCCAAATCTGCTTGGCGCGAAAGCTAGGCTCGCCTAACTTTGCGAGCTCAGAAAATAATTCTTCTTTTGTTAGATGTGTAAGATTGGTCACAAAATTAGTTAATGTTTATTTTTTTTCTCGTTCTTTGCGCTTCATCCCTATTAATGATTAGATCCAGGGGTAGAGCGCATCAGGAATAAATGCTAAAACCCTCTTGAATTGCCGTCTTCAGAGGAATGGAAGATTTAGAGATTAATTTTTTGAATCAAAAATCCCTCCGCAGTAATTTCTGTCTTGGCTCCCAATAATAGTGGTAACATGTTCTTACCGTGTCCGAGGCATTTGGTTTTTTCCTGAAAAACTGGCGCGATTCCGGCGAGTTTTTCAGTGAATTTTTTGATCGCGATTTCGATATTTTTCGCTTTTGGTGTGCCGTGCGGATTGGCTTTAAGAAAATTTCCCAAGACTACTGCGCGCGGTTTTTTCTTTGTTTCTTTAATGATCGTTATGATCTGATGGAAGTAGCGATCAAGCCTCTCACCATCTTCTCCTTCATCTTCTAGGAAGAGAATTTTCTTTTCCCAGTCGAGCTGATTTTCAGTACCAAAATTATTGGTTAAAACAGATATGCAGCCGCCGACGATTAGTCCTGTTAGTTGATGTCCACCAGTTGTTAGTGAATATTTTAACTCTTTGGTTTTGCCAAAAATTAAATCTAAAATTCCTTTTTCAGATTTTTTTGAAACTGTTTCGCAAGCAAGCTGTATCATCATCGGTGCACTAATGACTTGCCAGTTCCATTGCTGAATTAAAAAAGTATTTAGAACGGAAATATCAGAAAATCCGATGAAAATTTTTGGTATTTTTGGTTTTTTCATTTTTTGCAGCAGAGGCAAAATTTCAGCGCTGCCGTAGCCTCCACTAGTACACCAAATTATTTTTGAATCTTTGCTTTCTATGGATTTTTTTAATTGTTCGAAGCGTGTTTTGGCGTTAATTGTAGCGAATTCATGAGTTAATTTTTTGCTGATTCTTGTTTCTTTTTCTAAAAAAATTCTTGGCGTTAATCCGATTTTTTTTACGTAATTTTTTATTTTTTCTAATTCATCGCGAGTACATGCTGTTCCTGGTGAGATGATGTCGATAAGATCGTTTTTTCTGAGCATTTTTTGAGAGAGAAAGAAGTTTACAATTAGCTGCTTAAGCCTGTAATTTAGGCGCAAATTTTCCAATCAAATTTTCTTAGAAAATGTCTAAAGAGCGAGTCATTATTTTTGACACAACTTTGCGCGATGGTGAGCAAGCTCCAGGTGCGACAATGAATTTGGAAGAGAAATTACTGATTGCTAAAACATTAGAAAAAATGGGTGTTGATGTAATTGAAGCGGGTTTTCCGGCGGCTTCCAATGGTGATTTTGCTGCGGTTCATCGCATCGCTTCGGTTATTAAAAATTCAACAATTTGCGGCTTAGCGCGCG
>CANNMN010000010.1 GCA_947505885.1 Rickettsiales bacterium | reverse complement strand
TGGGGCGAAAAATATTTTGCCGAAAAGCTTCTTGATTATGACCTGGCAAGCAATGTTGGAGGTTGGCAGTGGGTGGTTGGCAGCGGTTGTGACGGTGCTCCTTATTTTCGTATTTTTAACCCCGAGAGTCAGGCTGAAAGATTTGACCCTGAAAAAAAATACATCAAAAAATGGGTTCCAGAATTTGAAACCAAAGATTATCCACGACCAATAATAGACCACAAAATCGCCAGAGTGAGATGTTTGTTAAGTTTCAAGCAAGCGTTGTCGGTCAATTCCTCTTCATAATATCCATCAACGCGACTCCCAAGTCGGTAAATTTAAAATTATATCCGCTTTCTAAAAGAATTTTTGGATGAACCTTTGAGCCATTTAAAAGAAGCTCTTCTGCCATTTCCCCGTAAGCAATTTTCATGCTTAGTGCCGGAATTGTAAAAAGGCATGGTCTGCGAAGAGTCTTAGCAAGAATTTGTGAAAATTGAAGATTTGTAACCGGATTAAGTGAAGTTAAGTTAACCGCCCCAACAACATTTTGATGGGCGATTAAATGCAGAATGGCGCTAACCATATCATCAACGTGAATCCAACTAAGAAATTGTTTTCCTGAGGCGATTTTGCCCCCAAGAAACATTTGGAACGGCAATAGCATTTTTTGAATTATTCCGCCTTTGTTACCAAGAACAATTCCGGTTCTAAGAACAACAACTCTGGTTTTTTTGTCAGCTTTTCGTGCCTCACCCTCCCAATCAAAACAGAGTTTTTGTGAGAAGAAATTTTGATTTGTTGGATGAGAATTTTCGTCAAATATTTCCGTATCAGAAGTTCCGTAATAACCTATTGCCGAGCCACTAATAAAAAGCTTTGGCGGCGTTTTGCTGTTGAGAATTTTTTCAACCAATTTTTTGGTTAGATCAATTCTGCTACTATAAATTTTTTGCTTTTTTGATTTGTTCCAACGACAGGAAATTGGCTCGCCACAAAGGTTGATTACAACATCGTAATTAAAATCATCTTCGATTTTATTGAGATAATGAAGATTTTCTGATGATTTAAGATTGGTTTTTCTAGTTATAACAGTTACCGAATTTCCCAATCTTAAAAGCTCTTCAACAAGTTTAGAGCCAATCAATCCCGTTCCTCCAGTTATTAAAAACCGCAGCTTATTTCCTTCGATCATGTGTATTAGATTTTGCTTTTATGAGTTGAGATATTTTCATGCCGAAAGCCAAGCGGCTTCAATTTTAGAGTCGCAAATTTAAATGCCTTCCGCCCCATTTTTCCTCGGTATTATTGGGATGACTTCGCTGCTCAAAGAAATAGCTTAGAAAATTAGCGCGTAATTAATTTTTGTTTTGTTTGCACGCAAGACTCAATAAATTTTTGATCAAAGACATGAAAAAGAATTGCTGGATAATCGGAGCTAGTCACGGGGTTGGCGAGGCTATCTCTAATAGATTTTATAGAGAGGGATATGACGTTATAATTTCAGCCAGAAGCTCTGAGAAACTGGAAGAGCTGAAGAAAAAAATGCTAGAATTGAGGTCTGGCAATGTTTTAGTAAGTGTTATGGACGTATCGAACATTGATTCAGTTCGAAGCTCTTTCTCGGAAGTTTTGCAAAAGTTTCAAAAAATTGATCTAGTGATTTTTTGTCCAGCGCTTTATCAGCCAATGTCTGTGGTTAATTTTGATCTCGATATCTCCAAAAAAATTATCGATGTAAATCTAGTCGGATTTTTAAATTTTCTTCATCTTGTTGTGCCTCAAATGGTTCAACAAAAGTCAGGACAAATTGCTGTCATTGCTAGCGTTGCCGGCTATTGCGGATTGCCCCAATCATTTGCTTACGGAGCCTCCAAAGCCGCTTTAATTAACCTTTGTGAGGGAATCTATCCAGAATTGCAGCGTCACGGAATAGATCTTTCGGTAATCAATCCCGGATTCGTTAAAACAAGATTGACCGATCAAAATAAATTCAAAATGCCGTTTCTAATTTCTTCTGAAGATGCCGCAGAGTTTATTTTTCAAGGACTAAAGAAAAAATGCTTTGAGATTCACTTTCCAAAAAAATTCACATTTTTTCTTAAAATTCTGCGCCTTTTGCCTTACAAAATTTTATTCTTTTTTACCAAAAAAATTGTCTGATTTTTATTTGTCGATTCAGTAAAAAAAGCTCATTAATCCTTTGGTGTAGATTGAATTTTTTGGAAGTTAGATTTGCAGCGCCCATATCATAGATAGCATCTTAATTGCTTAGAGATTAGACCATTCCGACCCGGCATTTATTGCCGTGAAATCTCCTAAAAAATCACGTAGTTTTTTAGGCGCCAATATCATCAAAAATAATTTATCAGAAAATGCCAAAATCTTTATCGGCTGAGAACGTTTTAGAACATGTCTTGGAAAAAAAATTCGATGCTCTTGAACTTTTATTAAGTAAAGATGAAGACGGAATTGAAGAAAATGAAAATTTTGATTTATCAGTTGCTTTGCTTGAGATTGCTCAATGTAAAGAAAATGATCTGGCCAAAAAATTAATTAACAAAATTGATCTAGAAGCACTGACTGAAAGTCAAAGCTTTGAAATGCTATGGAGCATAGGAAATAGTCGATTTGCTGAAGTTTTTGATCATTTGATTGATCATGGATTAAATCCTGCATCGGTCGTAGAAGGTGAAGATGTTTTTTATCAGATAACAAAACAATCAGCAGAGAAAGAAGGAGATTATGGATATGCTGCTGATTGCATTATGGTTAAAAAGTTATTAAAATCTGAAAAGGTCCAGGGATTTGTAGAAAAGCAAGATATCGCGAGTGCTTTGATCCAATTACAAACTCAAGGGCCTAGATCTTTGAATAGATCAATTACTAAAAATGATTTACCGGGCATTCAACAAGAATCCTGGGAAGCAAAAAGAACTTCGTCAAAAGCTAATTCAGAAGAAAATCCCCCCGCAAAAACTAGTGCAAGACCCGGAAGCCAACCTGCGTCGAAACTAGGCACAAAAGAAAATGAAGGAGGGGGGTGCCTCGTCAGCTAAAAAATCGGTAGTGCTCTGTTTGCAAATTCTCTAAGCCAAATTAAATCCCAATTTTCCCGCAAAAAATTGTTCGGCTTCTCCATAATCAATTCCTAGTTTTAAACTGACATTACCCATTTCTTGCTGATATTTTTGTGGTTAAGAAGATCAGCTTCCAAGGCTATGTTTGACTAATTAAAGAGCTTTTGGCTTTAGTTACCAATTCGCAATTAATTCTCAAAACTGAATAGAAAGATTTAGAAATCGCCATACTTTCTTCGCTGAATTTAAAATGAATTCCATTAAGAAAGATTATCGAGTGGAAATTCTCTAATGGCCGCTCTGCTAGTCTTTGATTTTTAAAATAATCTTATTCGGCGATTGACCGCGATTAAAGACTTAGAGATCTCAATTCCATACATCTCATCCCGTGGCCACAATTTCTCGGCAACTCATCCCAAGCCGTAAAGAGCGATAATTTTATCGGTTTAATTCTGTCTTTAGAATTGCTTGATTCTTGCTAATGAGTTAGTGCTCATTTTCTTTCAGCTTTTAAATTTACATGAATTGTGTGAGGTTCTCTCTATCAAGGCACTAGAACTTTTATGCGACTAGAAAGCCTCAGCCTCTAAAGCTGCTGCTTTAGAAAAAGCAAAAAATATCAGCAATTTTTTGCATCGAAAAACAATCCTTATCTTCATATCAAGAAACTCTGACTAATGAATAAAAGACCATCAATTGCGATAATTGGTTCCGGCATATCTGGGCTATCCGCGGCATATTTTCTTGCCGACAAATATCGCATCAAACTCTATGAAAAAAATGATTATCTTGGAGGGCATTCAAACACCTTTATGGCTGATTATGACGGTAAAAAAATTCCCGTTGATACCGGCTTTATCGTTTTCAATCACCAAACTTATCCAAATCTAAAAAGATTTTTTGAGCTACTTCACGTTGATTGCGCCAAAAGTAATATGTCTTTTGCTGCCAAGATTGACAACGGTCGTTTTGAATATGCTGGAACTAATTTGGCGACAGTTTTTGCTCAATTAAAAAATTTGCTGAATCCGCAATTTTGGCGAATGTTGTTTGATATCGCGCGCTTCAACAAAAAAGCAGAAGATGTTTTAAAAAAGGCATTCAACGCCAACTACACTTTATCCAACTTGCTCGATGAGCTGGGTGTAAGAAAATACTTTCGCGAATTCTATCTCTTGCCGATGTCTGGTGCGATTTGGAGCTGTCCGCTTGAAACGATGTTGAGTTATCCAGCACAAAGCTTTGTAAGATTTTTTAAAAATCACGGATTACTCACGGTTGCTGATCAGCCGCAATGGTACACTGTTAAAGGTGGCTCGATCGAGTATGTGAAAAAAATTTCTGCTAAAATTAGCGACTCTGTAAGTCTTAACGATGCTGCACTTGAAGTTGAGCGTTGTGTTGATGGGGTATTGGTTAAGTCGAAAAAGGGCGAAGAGAAGTTCGATTCAGTTTTATTTGCTTGTCACGGTGATCAGGTTTTGAAAATTCTAAAAAATCCAACCGCGCAAGAGCGAGATATTTTTTCCAAATTTACCTACCAAGAAAATGTTGCGGTTTTGCATCGTGATCAGTCCCTAATGCCGATAAATAAAAGAGCCTGGGCAAGTTGGGTTTATGCAAAAAATGGTCAAGAATCAAACGGAATTTCAGTAACCTACTGGATGAATAATCTGCAAAATATTGACCATAAATTTCCTCTTTTTGTTACCCTAAATCCCAATCAAGAAATTGATTCTAATAAAGTTTTTGCTCGATTTGTTTACGAGCATCCAGTTTTTGATTCCGCTGCAATTAAGGCTCAAAAAGCAATTGTGGAAATTCAAGGAACTGACCGCCTCTATTTTTGCGGAGCCTATCAAGAATATGGATTTCACGAAGATGGAATTCTCTCGGCGCTTGGCGCAATAAATAAAATGGGAGTTAAAGCGCCGTGGCAAAGCTAAATAAATTCTCACTTTGTCTTGCTGAAGTTTGGCACAAAAGGCTTCGACCTTCTGTAAATATTTTTTCCTACCGCGTTTTTTATCTGTGTTTTGACATCGCAAAATCTCACGTGATTGCTTCAAAGTTTCTTTCCAGAAATCGTTTTAACCTTTTTGGTTTTTATGACAAAGATCACGGCAATCGTGATGGCTCAAATCTTGAGATGTGGGTTAGAAAGATTTTATCCGATCACAACCTCAATCACCAAGCCAAGCGGATTTTTCTTTTAACGCATCCGCGAGTTTTGGGCTATGTATTCAATCCGGTAAGTTTTTGGTTTTGTCTCGATGAGAAGGAAAGGCTGGTATCGGTTTTAGCTGAGGTGAGCAATACTTTCGGCGAAAGTCACAATTACCTAATTTTTAATCATGATCACGCGACAATTAGCCCCGATCAATGGTTTGACGCCAAAAAAGAATTTCATGTTTCGCCGTTTTTTAAGACAGAAGGAAGCTATAAATTTCGCTTCATTTTTAACCAAAAAAAAGTTGCGGCTTGGATTGATTATCTTTCAGATAATGGTCAAAAAAACCTGCTAACTAGCGTGATTTGTAAGAAAGTAAGGCCATCTGATTTCTTGCTGTTGAAGCAATTTTTATTAATTCCTTTGATGACCTTCAAAATAATTTTTTTAATTCATTGGCAGGCTTTAAAAATTTGGACCAAGGGAAATAAATATGTTCCCAAGCCTTACCCTAAGGCAATCAAACTAACGATAAATAAATGAAAAATTACGATCTAATCTGGAATGCTTTAAAAAATTGCGACTACGGCACCTTGGCCGTTACATTACCTGACGGCGTAACTAAGAATTTTATTGGTAAAAATTCCGGACCAGCTGCTGATGTTTTAATCAACGATGATCGACTAATTGATTTGGTAATTTCTGGCGGCGATGTTGCCTTTGGCGAAGCCTACATGGATGGATTTTGGGAGAGTTCAAACCTTGCTGATTTTCTGACATTTCTAACGCTTAATTCACATGCTTTAGAAGACTTTTTTCACGCACGAAAATTACAGGCTTTGTTGCTTTTTTTTAAAAGCCTCTTCGCTAAAAACACCAAAAAAGGCAGTAAGAAAAACATCAGCGCCCATTACGATTTAGGAAATGATTTCTATCAGCTTTGGCTTGATGAAAGCATGACTTATTCCAGCGCAATTTTTGAGAATGAAGATTCTTCATTGTTAGAAGCGCAGCAAAAAAAATATCAGCGCATTTTATCTAAACTTAATCCAGGAAATGTTTTAGAAATTGGCTGTGGATGGGGAGGTTTTGCACAAATATCTGCTGAATCGGGTAGAAAAATTACCGGCCTAACCATCTCACAAAAGCAGCATGATTACGCCTCAAATCGCTTAAAAGAAGCTGGATTGGAAAGTCTTTGCGACATCAAATTGCAGGATTATCGCGACGAAAAAACATCTTATGACAACGTGGTTTCAATTGAGATGTTTGAAGCTGTAGGAGGTGAATATTGGAAGAAATATTTTCAGGTTTTATGCGACTCTTTGAAATCAAAAGGGAAGGCGGTATTGCAAATTATCACAATCGATGAGCAGGTTTTTGCAGATTATCGTAATCGCGTTGACTTCATTCAAAAACACATTTTCCCCGGCGGCGTTTTGCCTTCAAAGTCAGTCATTCGTGAACTTGCGAAAAGTCACGGTTTCGAAGTAAAAAGCGAATTCGTTTTTGGCTTAGATTATGCAAAAACCTTAATGCTTTGGCTTGAGCGTTTTGATGCCAAGCATGAAGAAGTAAGGGCTCTTGGTTTTTCTGAAGAGTTTTTACGCAAATGGCGATTTTATTTATGTTACTGCATAGCTGGCTTCAATGCGAAGCGCACCGACGTTGTGCAGTTTGAGCTAGAAAAAATTACATGAAATTTCTGATTAAATTTTTTCTTGTTGCTCTGTTTTATTGGCCTTGCACCAGTTTTGCCGAGCAATCAAAATCCTCGATAGAAATTCCAACAACAATTCAGAAGTCGTTTGAGCAGCCATTTCTGGTTGGCTCAGCAACTTTAAAGTTTCTAGGAATGAAGGTTTATGATATTTTTCTTTGGTCGGAAGGAATGGGATTTTCTTATAACAAAAGATTTGCCATTCACATCAAGTATAACATGAATTTCAGTCGCGAAGATCTGGCACAAAGATCAATTGTTGAAATTGAGAAATTGCATGAATTGAGTAAGGAAGAGAAAGAAATCTACCTGAAGAATCTAAAAGAAATCTTTCATCCGATAAAAAAAGGTGATGAAAAAACCGCTATTTTTGTTCCATCAAAAGGCGTTACAATGTTTCATAACAGCGAAATTACCGGTAGAATCTACGACCAAAAACTCTCTCGTCTTTTTGTTGATATCTGGCTTGACGAGAGAGGCTCTTATCCAGAAGTAACAAGAAAACTTCTGGGAAAAGAAATATTTTAATTTTTGAGAGCCAAAAAAATCTGGGAAATTGCCAATTTTTCACGCCTAACTTTTGCTTCTAGTTTTAGTTAGAGCTATTTCCAAATGAGAATAATTTTCCGAAAAATGATTTCTTTTCGTTGCGATTATTATTGAGGCGATCTCTGTTATCGCCACGACGGTTATTGTTTTTTCTTCTGCTATTGTCGCGAGGTTTGCGATTGCCGCGATCAGATTCTGATGCCACCTCATCTCCAGAAGAAGCATTATCAAAATAGCTCTTTTCCAAGCCTAGCTGATTAACTTTTCCGGTGGTGACTTGCATTTCGATTTCGCGTCTTTCGTCATCAGACAAACTTTTGCGTCTCTTGATGTTGAAGCCTTGCGAACCAACATCATCACCTTGATGCATGAAGATATGAACATCGTAATTTCTCTCGGTCGCCATGATTTCATGTTTCTTGAAATTCATGATATAGGCGATGGTTTCGGAGTTGGTATAAACGTAAATCACGCCGGCTTGTTTATCAGAACAAGAATGACGAATCGCACGCAAAATGCTGACAGCTAAAATTTCTACTGAACGAACATAACCAGTTCCGGCACAATGTTTGCAAGGCTCGGTAATTGTTTCAAAGAAGCTGGCACCAAGACGTTGGCGAGACATTTCAAGCAAACCAAAAACGCTGATACGGCCGATTTGAATGCGGGCGCGATCGTTCTCTAATTCGTCACGCAAAACTCTTTCGACATTACGACGATGTCTTTGATCATACATATCGATGAAATCGATAACAACTAGACCAGCCAAATCACGAAGGCGAAGTTGTTTAGCAATTTCTTTAACTGCTTCGAGGTTGGTTGCGAAAGCGGTTTCTTCGACGCCGATTTCGCGAGTGGCGCGACCAGAGTTTACGTCGATTGCCACTAGAGCTTCAGTGTGATCAATCACGATTGAGCCGCCAGAAGGAAGGTTAATATTTTTTTCGTAAAGCGCAGTGATTTGTTGTTCGACGCGATATTTATTGAAAATAGGCACACGCTCTTCGTGCGATTTGATGTTGTGAGCAGAGCCAGGCATAGTCAGCTTCACAAAGTTAAGAACGGTATTAAAGGCCTCAGTTCCTTCGATGATTACTTCGCCAACATGTTCGTTGTAAACGTCGCGAATGCATCTTTTGATTACATCATCTTCCGCATGAATGAAAGCCGGCGCAGTTGATGAATCGGCGGTTTCTTTGATGTTATTCCACAGTCTGTTGAGGTAATCGCAGTCGCGCTTGATGTCTTCAGGCTTTTTGCCGACGCCAGCAGTTCTGATGATTACTGAGCGATCAGCTGGAGTGTTGAGTTCGTTTAAAATTGAGCGCAAAAGTTTGCGATCGCGAAAATTATCAACCTTCTTTGAAACTCCGCCCTTGTTAGGCGTATTGGCCATAAGCACGCAATATTTACCAGCGATTGAGATGTAAGTCGTCATCGATGCGCCCTTATTGCCGCGCTCTTCTTTAGAGGTTTGTACTAAAATCAATTGGCCGGGCTTAATTACGTCTTGGATGTTGTAGCGTTTGTAGATGTTATGAACATTGCCGCGATAAGCTCCGGTTTCATCTTCAACAGAATGAGCGCCAGTTGTTATTGAGTCCTCATTGTCGTCTTTGTTGCCTTCTCTGTCTCTGGGGCCATTGCCACGATCTCTTTCTTCTGATTCTGTATTGTCTTCGTCATCATTTCGCGGAGTTTGGCTATTCATGTCGCGAAACTTTTGTCTTTCGCTTTCAGGAATTTGGTAGAAGTCGGGATGGATATCGGCAAATGGTAAAAAGCCATGACGGTCTGAGCCGTAATCAACGAAACAAGCCTGAAGAGAAGGCTCAACTCTAGTTACTTTTGCGAGGTAGATATTGCCTTTAATTTGTTTAATGGCGATGGCTTCACGATCAAAATCCTGGAGGATTCCATTTTCTAAAACTGCGACTCGAGTTTCTTCGCGGTGGGCGGCGTCGATCAAAATTGTTTTCATGTTCCTTGAAATTAATAGCGGAAGGAACGGCTATTTACCTAGGTGGAGATAAGATTGTCTGATGAGAATAACATAAAAATCCTAGGAATAACTGCTTCAGCTGATTGTAAAAATGGTAGTAAATATTGGCGCAAAACGGCCAAGAAAAATTCAGACCGAAGTTAGAAATCGCAAACTTATTTACCAGTTGTTTCTGTTTGAAAGTCAAGCCAGTTTAAATATGCCTTAGAGCCTTGATCTATCTGAATCGCCAAGATTTGCGGAATCTTGTAAGAATGATGTTCTTGAATAATTTTTTCTACCGCTTGGTAAAGCGAATTTTTGGTTTTAATACGCAGCAAAATTTCACGTTCATTCCGTAATTCGCCTTGCCAAAAATACATGCTTTTGACTTCGCAAAATTGTACACAAGCAGTAAGATTTTTGCTTAATAAAATCTTCGCGAGATTTTTCGCGGAACGTAAGTTTGGGTAGGTAGTTTCAACTAAAATTAATTTTGTCATGATTTTTGCACATCGAGGATTAGTTACAAAAAATAGTCCGGAGAATTCAATTGCAAGTCTCGAAGCTGCTTATCGAGGGGGATTTCGTACTATTGAATTTGATCTGTGGTTTTTGAATGGAGCACTTTCGGTAAAACACGACAAGCCAGAAGGTGAAGATCTTCCAACTTTATGTGATTATTTGCGTCTTGGCAATAAAATGACTTACTGGATCGATTGTAAAAATTTAGATGGGAGCAATGCCAAAGAAGCTTTGGAGCTAATTTTTTACGAGATCAAAAAAGCAAAAATCAATCTCGAGCAAATATTTTTGGCAACATTTGCACTAGATAGTGAAGCATTAGCGCAGGCACGAAGATTATTTGGCAAGAACGTTAAATTTATTTTTGCTTGCGGAGAGAGTGATAAAATTGCCGAGCTAGAAAGAATCTGCGCTCAAAACGAAGTGAAGTTCATTTCGATTTTTCACGAATTTATCGACGCAGATTTTGTCAAAAAATTTTCCAACCAAGAAATTTTTGCCTGGACGGTGAATGATGTTAAGAGGCTAAAAGAGCTTGAAGCTCTAGGTATAAAATATTTCGCGAGTGATCATTTGCCCCCGTCTTCTTTGAATATTTAAGATTCGAGGAATCCAGGATTTTAGCTGCAAAAGCCTAAAGTGATCCTTGCTTTTTGTCAGAAATGACGGACGGAGAGAAAAGCACTCTCTGATATTTCCCGCCCTTCTGCTCCTCAAAAACTTCAAAATGCTCACCAAATGGATCAGATACTTTGAAAATAATTTTTGGGTTTTTGTCTTTTTTGTTATTGAGGTAAAGGTCCCACAAAAAGTAGTGCTTTAATCCATCTTCGTAGCTGATTTTTACCTTTTCTTCGCTGTCAAAAATGACTTCCACCACCGTCATTTCCCACTTACCAGCGCTTTTTGTAACGATTGCGGTGAGTGAAGATGCATCAACAAAATCAGGTCCCAAATCAGCATCAGTGCTGTCGCGCAAAAGATAGAGATTAAAAGCTAAAGTCAGAGGCTTGCTTTTTATCTTCCACAAAAAAGTGGTGGTTAGATTTTCTACGGTATTTTCTGCGACATTGTGATTAAGAAAAAATTTTTCGATTTTCTTCACGAGGTCGGGATATTTTTTAAAATCTTCGCGCCAGGAATTTTGGTAATTGCGACTATTGGCCGCGATTAAGCGCCAATTTTCTTTGGATAAATCTGGAATTCTTTGCCATTTGGTGATGTAGCTGTGATCAATAATTTTATTTTTAGGAAAGAATTTGGCTTTATTCCCGACGATTTTTCCAAGATTCTTTTTTCCAGTTTCAACCAAATAATTTTTTTGTAGAAATTTCTGTAAATCTTCTGGTGATTTGATTGAGCTTTGTGTCGTTGCTAATTTTTTTAGCTCTTTATCTTCCTTTAGTAAGTCATCTGCAAAGCTAAGAGCGGCAACATTCGACATCACTGCAATTTTGACTAATTTTTTATCTGATTTGATTTGTTTAGGCGCGAATTCAAGCAATAAACCATTATCGGAAAAAGCGCGAGCAGCAAATTCTGAAAGTAGCTTGAGGCGATCGGAAGCGAACTTATAATTGAGTGAATCAATCTCGATCATGCGGTGCATAAAGAGTTTATTATCGAGTAAAGTCCAAGAAGCATATTGCAGGGCAGGGCGATTTAGATAAGTAGCCTTCTCCATAAAAACCGGATCGGAACGCACTTCTGGCGCAGCAAATTGTAGAATTTCTGGACTGATTTTTAGTAAACGAGAAATGAAAATCTGATCTTCTTGAAGTGCATCAGCAGCGTTTTGAAATTGCGATGGATCAATCAATACGGCCTTGAGAATTAAGGTTCGATCGAGCCTGAAACAATCTGGAAGGCGAGAAATTGCTTCAGGATTTTTCTTAGAAACTTCCTGAAGAATTTGGTCGTAATAAAGCGGGATATTGTGGCAAGCGGCCTCTTGTGCAAATGCCGAAGAGGAGAGAAGAAAAAATATCGCTAATGACGTCACTCTGAGCTTGCCTAAGAGTGATGTATTCATGATTTTCTAACCTCGAAGCGAAGAGATATCTTTAATCTCAATCGTTCTGTTAGTGCGGAAGTAAATTACCAAAATAGCTAACCCAATCGCGGCTTCAGCGCCAGCGACAGTTAGAACAAAAATAGCAAAAATTTGCCCTACTAGATCATGCAAAAAGGCAGAGAAGGCGACGAAGTTAATATTGATCGAAAGCAGCATCACTTCAATTGACATCAACAAAGAAATCACATTTTTGCGATTAAGAAAAATCCCACTAACTCCAATGCAAAAGAGAAGTGCGGATAAAGTGATGAAGTCTTGCAGTTCGAGTCCGTTCATAATTTATAAATCAATTCCTTCGCCGCTTTTTACCTTAACAACTTCAAGTGAAGTGGCTTTGTTACGCGCTACTTGTTCGGCGATATTTTGTTTTTTAATCGGACGAGCTTTATCGCGCATTGTTAAAACAATCGCACCAATCATCGCAACAAAAAGCACCGCTCCAGCTAGTTGGAAAGGCAAGATAAAATCGGTGTAAAGCACATTACCAATTGCTGAAGTATTACTGATTTCTGTTGGAGTCGGGAAGAGAGTCTTGGTTTCATAAAATTTTACTGTTGAAAATTTAATGATGAGCAAAATTTCGGCAAAGAGCACGGCACCTACTAAAATAAAGATCGGGCGCTTGCGATTAACTTCATTTTCGCGCTTAACATCAACATTCAGCATCATTACCACGAACAAAAATAGCACCGCGATTGCGCCTACATAAACAACGATCAAGAGCATCGCTAAGAATTCGGCACCAAGCAAAATAAAAAGTGCCGAGGCATTGACGAAGGCCAAAATCAAAAACATCGCCGCATGAACCATGTTGCGGGAGCTAATGGTGGCAAGGGCCGAAGAGACCAAGACGAATGAAAAGATGTAGAAAAGATCTAGTGTGAAGTTCATTTTAACGATGTTTTAAATCAGCTTCGATATTGCTTTGCAGCGCATATTCGTAGCGGTCGCCGTTAGCGAGAAGTTTTTCTTTGTCGTAGTAAAGCTCTTGGCGAGTCTCGGTGGCGAATTCGAAATTTGGTGACTCAACAATGGCATCAACCGGGCAGGCTTCTTGGCACAATCCGCAGTAAATACATTTCAACATGTCGATATCGTATTTGGTGGTGCGACGTGATCCATCATCTCTCTCTTCAGCTTCAATTGTGATTGCTTGCGCTGGGCAAATCGCTTCACAAAGTTTGCAGGCGATACATCTTTCTTCGCCATTTGGATAGCGGCGCAAGGCATGTTCGCCACGGAAGCGCGGGCTAAGCGGGCCTTTTTCGTAAGGATAGTTGATCGTAAGTTTTTTCTTAAAAAGAAAAGACAAGGTTTTGAGATGACCGAAGAAAATTTCTTTCAAGAAGAAGGCGTAAGCGATTCTGAAAAGTTTCATTTTATTTGAAGTAAACGATGTAAGTGGCGGTGCCGACAACCCAAATTAATGAGAGTGGTAAAAATACTTTCCAGCCTAAACGCATGAGTTGATCGTAGCGATAGCGCGGCAGAGTAGCGCGCACCCAAATGAAGCAGAAAAGTAAAAAGAGGATTTTTGCCATCAGCCAAATCGGACCAGGAATGAATGACAAGGATTCAAAAAGAGGCAACCAACCACCAAGAAAGAGTATAGAAGCTGATGCCGACATCAAAATCATATTGGCATATTCACCGAGGAAGAACATTGAAAATGGCATTGAGCTATATTCGACGTTATAACCAGCGACTAGCTCAGATTCTGCTTCCGGAAGATCAAATGGATGACGATTAGTTTCAGCAAGAGCAGAGATAAAAAATAAGAAAAACATCGGCAGCATTGGCAAAATAAACCAGTGATCTTTTTGCGCGAGAATGATGTCGTTAAGTCGCAAAGAACCAACGCAAAGAACGACAGAAATAATGATCAAGCCAATTGAAACTTCGTAAGAAATCATCTGCGCTGAAGAGCGAATTGCACCAAGAAATGCATATTTCGAATTACTCGCCCAGCCCGCAATTATGATGCCGTAAACACCAAGAGATGAAGTGGCGAGTAGATACATGATGCCAACATTAATGTCGGCAATAACAAAAGTTTCAGAAAATGGAATTACCGCCCAACCAATCAAGGCAAGAACAAAAGTAATTATTGGAGCAAGAAAAAATAAAACTTTATTGGCTGCGGTTGGAATGATTACTTCTTTAAGCATTAGCTTCAAACCGTCGGCAAGAGGCTGCAACAAGCCAAAAGGGCCAACCACGTTCGGACCTTTACGCAATTGCATTGCGGCGATAACTTTACGTTCCATTAAAGTTAGGTAAGCAACGGCGCCAAGAAGCGGAAGGACGATTAGTAAAATCCAGCCGAGAGTTGGCAGAATTTTTGACAAAAAAAGTTCAAGTAGTTGCGGTAAAATTTGTTCCATTTAAGGGAGAAAAAAAATGTGAAAGCGCGAACAAATTATTTAACGAATCAGCAATGTCAATTTAAGCAGAACCAGAGTTGTCAATGCCGCTGCAATGCCTGCTAAGATATCGTCTAGTATTACGCCCACGCCACTTTTCATGCGATCAGCACGACCAATCAAAGAAGGTTTTGTAATGTCAAAAAATCTGAAAGTAAGAAAAGAAAATATGAGATGGATTGCGATTAAGTTGAAATCGCTGAAGTAATATTCGTGCATTAAAATGAAACCTGGTTGCAAAGCAATGATCTGACCAATCACTTCATCAAGCACGATTGTTTTGTGATCGATCTGCTTAAGTTTGAATTGTTTTTGATAAGTCGGAATCGCCAATGAGCCATAGAAAAAGGCGATTACCAAAAATACCGTCCAAATAATATTCTGGTTCGCGAGCGACATTTCGAGGCCGCAGAAAATGGAAGTTAATGCAAGCCAAAAAAAAATGGTGACTGCCGATCCAACTGTTCCGGGAATTTTTGGGAATTTTCCGAAATAAAAAAAAGTAAGGATTAGTTCGTTTAATTTAGACATTTTTTTTCTGATTTTTTTAATTTTAGAAGGTAGTTTGTATTTGGCCTTAAGCCTTGATTTTAAAGGGCTAGAAAGGCTTTACTCTGAATTTTTTGCTAGAGCAAAAATTCGTCAGTTCAGGATCTTGCATTTCGTTCAATCTTTCATTCGCCACTTTCGCCAACCACAATTTGAAGGGCTCGGCTTTTGGTGACGGAATTAATTGAATTAGGCGAAAAATTTGTTCGGTGGTGGCGACGTCGGTTTTGTAAAATTTGCCGTCTTTAGAAATTATTTTCAGTTGTCCCGAGTTTTGGGACAACTCACTGCCTTCTTTCTTTAGCTTGGTCTTTATGGCATTCCAATATTTTCTAGCTCGAGGACTTTTCGTCAAAAATGCAATCACATCCACAACAGAAAAATACCACTCTCCCTCTACTTCATTCCAAGAGCTGCAGACTTTTTTGGTTTCGAATAATTTGATTTCGTTTTGGTTTTTCATGACGTGTGACTGTCGAAAATTTTGATGTCGTCGTAAGGTATTATGCCCTCCATTTCTTTGAGGATGGTTTCGTTTAAAATTTTACTTTTCTCGAGAATGTCCTTGATTCGTTTTTCTTTTATCCAAGAGCTATTCCAAATTACGGGATTTTTTCCTTCAGCTATATGACAAAGTGGCTCAGAATAACTGATTGTTTTGTCGTATTTGTGAGACATTACTTGCAACCAAATTTGAAGAGATCCGATGTTTGGAATTAATTCAAATCGCTCTTTAATTTTTCTGATAATTTTTTTGCGATCATCTTCCTCAATTTTTAGCAAAAGTTTACTAATGACTGATGAGGCTTCGGGATAAATTCTTGGGTTATTTGCTGCCATATCAACTGTGATTGCGATCATTTGAATCGCATCATTTTTGAT
>CANNMN010000009.1 GCA_947505885.1 Rickettsiales bacterium | reverse complement strand
TACAATACCGTTAAGCCCCACAAGGGAATTGACGGCAAAACACCTTACGAAAAATTGCTTGAATACTTTGATCCAAAAACCAAAAACACCACCACGTAAATTCGCGTGAAAACATTTTGGTTGTGTAAACAACGCGACCAATTCTTACACCTAAGCCAAACATTGGACAAAAAAATAGGTCTCGTTGTTAGACAAGACCTATTTAAAACTTTTGACTACTCAGCTTTTTTGGTAACAGCTTTAGCTTTTTCTGTTTTTGCTTCTTTAGTTTTTTCTCCCTTTGTTTTTGAAGAGTTTTTCACTTTTTCTTCTTTGGCGCTGGATTCTTTTTCAGCACATTCGACTTTGTGAATCATTTTGCATGATGCCAAGCCTGAAGCGAGAACTAGGCCAGCGATTGCTAGTGTAGTTGATTTTAGGAATTTAGATTTGTTAGACATTTGTTTGATTATTTTAAGTTCGATGAATTTGCTTGTGGCTATATCGTACGCAAACATCGTTTTGAAAAAAGTGTTTTGCAAAGAAAAGATCTAAATTTCTAAATTTGACTTTTTAGCTTCCAAACTTATCCAGCGCGCCCTCTCAGCTAATTCAATTGCCAATGATTTCTAAGCACAATTCCATTAAAAATTTTTCTAAAAAAGAACTACTCGGATTTTACCGTGAAATGCTTCTTATTCGACGCTTCGAAGAGAAGGCCGGACAACTCTACGGAATGGGTTTAATCGCCGGTTTCTGTCACCTCTACATCGGCCAAGAGGCTATTGCTAGCGGGATGAGCCACACAATGAAAGAAGGTGACAAGGTAATCACAACTTATCGCGACCATGGCCACATGATTTCTGTTGGTTCTGATCCGAAAAAAATAATGGCAGAACTTCTCGGCAGACGCGATGGTTCTTCAAAAGGTAAAGGTGGCTCAATGCATCTTTTTGATTTCGAAAAACATTTCTACGGCGGGCATGGAATTGTCGGTGCATCAGTGCCAATCGGCGCTGGGCTTGCTTTCGCCGATAAATATCTTGATAAGAAAAATGTAACCTATTGTTACTTCGGTGACGGCGCGGCACATCAAGGACAAGTCTACGAAGCTTTCAACATGGCCAAGTTGTGGGATCTTCCAGTAATTTTTATTATTGAAAATAATCATTACGCAATGGGAACCTCGCAAGCGCGCGCATCTTCTACCAACGAGCTTCACAGAAGAGGTGAGGGCTTCAATATTCCGGGCGTAAAAATTGACGGGATGGATATTTTTGCCGTGATTTCTGAAGGACAAAAAGTTGTTGATTTTGTGCGTTCGGGCAAAGGTCCAATGATTATTGAAATGGATACTTATCGCTATCGCGGCCACTCAATGTCTGATCCGGCGACTTACCGCAGTAAGGAAGAAGTGAATTGTAAAAAAGAAAACGACCCAATCGATTCTTTGCGTGAGGCAATTTTAACTAACAAAATCGCGGCTGAAAGTGACATTCAAAAAATCGACGACGCGATTAAGAGCGAAGTTAACGAGATTGTTGAGTTTGCTAAAAACTCTCCAGAGCCAGATGAATCAGAGCTCCTAACTGAAATTTACAATTAATATGCTTAGAAAAATTACAGTCCGCGAAGCTCTACGTGAAGCGATGGCGGAAGAAATGCGCAGTGACAATAAAATTTTTGTAATGGGCGAAGAAGTTGCGGAATATAACGGTGCTTACAAGGTTACCCAGGGTTTGCTTGCTGAGTTTGGTGCAAAAAGAGTAATTGATACTCCAATTACTGAACACGGTTTCGCCGGCTTAGCTGTGGGCGCAGCATTTGCTGGCCTTCGACCTGTGGTTGAATTTATGACCTTCAATTTTGCAATGCAGGCGATTGATCAAATCATTAATTCTGCAGCAAAAACCTGTTACATGTCTGGTGGGCAAGTGCGTTGCCCAATCGTTTTTCGTGGACCAAATGGAGCAGCCTCAAGAGTTGGTGCGCAGCACTCACAATGTTACGCTGCTTGGTACGGTTCGGTGCCTGGATTGAAAGTGGTTTCTCCTTACAGTGCCGCTGATTGCAAAGGCTTGCTCAAATCTGCGATTCGCGATCCAAATCCTGTAGTTTTTCTCGAAAATGAACTCACCTACGGTCTCTCTTTTGAAGAGGAGTATGATGAAGATCACATCGTCGAAATCGGCAAAGCAAAAGTTCTTCGCGAAGGAAAAGATGTGACAATTATTGGTTTTTCTTTGGTGGTTAAGTATGCACTTGAAGCTGCAGAACAACTAGCCTCAGAAGGAATTGAAGCAGAAGTGATTGATCTACGCACAATACGCCCAATCGATCGCGCAACAATCATTGAATCGGTGAAAAAAACCTCGCGTTGCGTGACTGTTGAAGAAGGATTCCCATTCGCTTCAATCGGTTCTGAAATCGCCTCAATTCTAATGGAAGAAGCTTTCGATTATCTTGATGCTCCGGTAAAAAAACTTGCCTCAGTGGACGGCCCTCTGCCTTACGCTGCAAATCTTGAAAGACTCGCTCTACCAAAAACCGCAAACATTATTGCGGCAGTTAAAGAAGTATGTTTTAGGGGTTAATGAAGACCAATTTTCTTTACGATTTTGTTAAGAAAAATAACATCTCAAAACCCATCTTCATCGCCTATTTTACTGCATTAGTAATCACTTCTTATTTTTTCATTTTTACTATTTTTGGCGAGAAAGGATTGGTCAAATTTTTTGCGCTTAGAGGGCAAATCGAAAATAAAGAAATCACCAAGCAAGAGCTTTCATCCAAGATGCAGGCGAAAAAAAATTTGGTTGATGGAATGAGTCCAGACTCTCTAGATCTTGACCTTGTCGATGAACAATCGCGCAAAGTTCTTGGTTACGTCGGCAAGAATGAAGTGGTAATTTATCCCAATCAAAATGAGGGCGAATAATGAATCTATCTAACGAGCTTTACCGAAAATCTTTGCATTTTTTGCTAATTTTAATTCCGATTTTTTTCTGCACTTTTGGCAAGTGGAAAACTTTAGCAATCATCGCTCCAATCACTGCTTTCGTGGTTTCTCTTGATTACTTACGCAAGAATAATCCGCGGATACAAACCATTTTTTTGCGCTTATTTAAAATCATTCTGCGTCCGCATGAAATTGATGGAACTAAACTTTGCGGTGCAAGTTTAGTTTTTCTTGCTGCCTGCATAAACTTTCTCGTTTTCAAAAAAGAAATCGCAGTTACTTCTTTCTCAATCCTGATAATTTCTGATGGTCTGTCAGCCATTGTTGGAAAGTCTATTTCAAGTCAGCCATTTTTTGAGAAAACTCGTGCCGGAGCTTTAGCATTTTTTATCAGCGCTTTGGCAGTTCTGGCCGTGTGTGGCGCAGCTTTTCATGTGCATCTCTGGTTTTATTTTTTTGGAATTTTTTCTATTTTTTGCGTAACAATGATTGAAGCGCGTCCAAGTCTGCTCGATATTGACGACAATTTTTCTATTCCGATGGCGTTCTCTTTTTTGATGACCGGATTTGATTTTATGTGGGGCTAAATGCACTTCCCAAAAGATTTTCCTGAAAAATTACGTTCGGCAATTCTTATCTCCGAAGTTGTTGGTAAACGTGTGAAACTAAAGCAGCGCGGCCAGGAATATTCGGGTCTTTGTCCTTTTCACAGTGAAAAAAGTCCGTCTTTTACCGCTAACGATCAGAAAGGTTTTTACCATTGTTTTGGATGTGCGGCGCATGGTGACATCATTGGCTTTACCATGAATAGTGAAGGTCTCGAATTTCGTGACGCAGTGGTAAAATTAGCGGATGATTTTGGCATTGAAATTCCTCAAATGAAGTTCGATGAAAGTAAAGAAAATCAGCTCGATCGCGACTACTTAATTCTTGAAAAAGCTGCGCAATTTTTTGAAAAAAATTTACACGGAAATGCTGGCTCAGAAGCTCGTAGCTACTTAAATAAACGCGGCCTCAATTCCGCTTCTGCAAAAAAATTCCGTCTCGGTTTTTCGTTAAATTCTTACGAAGCACTAACGAATTTTTTAACCGCAAATAATTTCTCGCAGCTGGAGATCTCTAGGACGGGAATCATCGGTAAAAATGACCGCGGTAAGTTTTACGATAAATTTCGTAACCGAATAATTTTTCCAATCACCGACAAAAAAAATCGCGTAATTGCTTTTGGCGGAAGGGTGCTTGGTCCTGAAATGCCGAAATATTTAAATTCATCTGAAACAGAAATTTTTAAGAAAAATCAAACCCTCTACAATTTTGCGGGGGCGCGCAAAGCCATATTTTCTAAGGGATCAGCCGTGGTAGTTGAGGGTTACATGGACGCAATCGCTTTGGCCAATAGTGGAATTGATAATGTTGTTGCTGGCCTTGGTACCGCACTTGGCGCCGAACATTTAAAAGAGCTTTTTTACACCACGGATAAAATCATAATTTGTTTAGATGGAGATGCGGCCGGAGTTCGCGCAGCTAAGCGAGTTACCGAGATTGCTTTGCCTTTAATCAATGCGAGAAAAAATATCTTTTTTGCTTTGCTGCCAGGAAAAATGGATCCCGACGATTTTATTAAAAATTTTGGCGCCAAGGAGTTGGAGAAGATTTTTGATGCAGCACCTCCGCTTTCAGAGAGTTTGTTTGAGTTTGCTTTGACTGAACTTGCGATTGATCGCGGCAAGAAAATTTCTGCTGAAAATAAGGCTAAGCTCGAAGCTAATTTAACGGCTAAAATTGCAACAATTCAGGATCAGGCGTCTAAAAAATATTTTTCTCTATTCGTTAAGGATTCTCTATTTTCAATTGGTCGTGGGCAAAAAAAATTTCCAGAAATTTTTAGCAAAATTACTCTGCTGCCACCAAGAAATTTCGCTGACGATTTATCTAAAAACATCATTGCCTTCATTGTAAAATTCCCAGAATTGGCGCAGTTTCGTGACGATATTTTTGACATTAAGGAGCTGTTCTTAAGTAGTGAAAAACTAACTCATTTGAAAGAGCTACTGATTGAAAATGAAGGACATGATTTGGCCGAGTTCACAGGTGAAATGCTTGAAATAGAAAATATTGTTGCAAGCCTTGAGGGCATTGATCTAGAGTCCGTTTCAATCAGGTTTCGTCTTCTGCTTTTGAAGGATCTATTGCTTCAGGTAGAGGAGCAATGCAGAGAGTCTCTCGGCAAAATTAATGAAGCTGAGACTCACAAGACCGCAATTACAGACCAAAAAATCAAAGAAATTTTCGATTACAAAAACTCACTCCAGGCCATGATTTTGGCTGCGGAGAAGGAATTAATTTAGGAGCAAAATGGCAGTGAAAAAAGTCGTGAAAAAAGTCGTGAAAAAAGTCGTGAAAAAAGCAGTGGCAAAAAAAGTCACAAAAAAATTACCGGTAAAAAAATCTTTGAAAAAGATAGTGCAAAAAGTTGCGCCGAAAAAAGCTAAGCCAGCAGCAAAGGTTGCTCCAAAAAAAGTCGTTAAAAAGCCTGAGCCAAAAAAATCAGTCGTAAAAAAAGTTGCACCAAAACAGCCCGTGAAAAAAGTTTCACCAAAAAAAGTGGCGAAAAAAGTTTTGCCAGTAAAAAAAGTTGTCAAAAAACCTGAGCCAAAAAAGCCTCTTCCTAAAAAAGAAGTTAAGAAAGTGACAAAGCCTGTAAAGCCAGAGCCTAAGCCGAAGAAAGAGAAGAAGGTTAAGCCACCAAAAGCACCAAAAGCTCCAAGAAAAGCAAAAGTCAAAGTTCCAGTTAATGACAGAACCGTCTTTCTTGCAGAGAGATTTCAGTTAATTCAAGACGTGCGTTTAGCGATTCAAAAACATGACGAAGAAGGTAAAAAATTCTCCGACAAACTTGCTGAAAAATTAAAAAAACTTTTAGCGCTTGGAAAAACTCAGGGCTTCGTAACTCACGATCAAATCAACGATCACATCGATCCAGACACCAATGCGAGTAAATTAGATCGCATCTTAGACATTCTCTCTGAATTCAAAATTCAAGTTGTTGAAAGAGAAGAGGATGTTGAAAGGTTAATGGAAGAAAGTGCCGCCGCTAAGGATGATGAAAAAAGTCAGAAGCGTTCGGAAGACTCGGTAAAAACATATTTGCGCTCGATGAGCACAGTGAAATTACTGACTCGTGAAGATGAAGTGGCGATCGCAATGCGGATCGAAGAAGGTCGCAATAAAACGATTAGATTCATTTACCAAGGCCCACTAATCATGCGTCACTTTATCGAGTGGTATAATGGCTTGTCGAACGGAACCATTTTGCTTCGCGACATCATTCGCATTGACGAAACTTACAATGCCGAGCTTGAAGAAATTATCAAAAATAACGATCAAGCGACGGAAGAAGAAGACGTAGTTTCAATTATTAATTCTCAGGTTGATTCAGCGTCAGAAAGTACCGAAGAAACTTTGTTTGAAGATGAAGAGCTTGAAGAAATAGATGAGAGTGTTGTCTCTTTTGTTTCGATGGAACGTATTTTGATGCCAAAGATGCTCGATTTATTCCAAAGAATTGCTGACACCTGCCAAAAAATTATCGATAAATCTGAAGAAAAAACTCACGAGCAAATCAAGACGAATAAAGATATTAATCGTCTTAAAGCTGAGTTTGAAACGCTTACTACTGAAGTGAGTTTCAATGATTCTCTAATTAAATCTTTGGTTGATCAGGTTTACGAAGCGCAACAAAAATTGCTCGCGATTGATCTTGAATTGCTAAGATGTGCGCAAGAATTTGGCGTTGAGAAATCTGTCTTTCTTAAGAATTACCACGGAGTTGAAGAGGGTGAGGCTTGGTTCAAAAAAGCTGAATCAGTTAGCGACAAAAAATGGCAGAAATTTTTGGTTGGCGGCATAGAAAAAATTCACGAAACACAAAATCGTTTAGGAAAATTTATTAAGATTCTTGGTCTCAGCATCGCCGACTTCAAACTGCTCGTGAATAACGTCCGCAGAAGTCAGGAAGAAGAGTTGCAAGCGAAGAAGGAAATGATTGAAGCAAATCTTCGTCTCGTAGTTTCAATTGCGAAAAAATACACAAACCGCGGTCTGCAATTTTTGGATTTAATCCAAGAGGGAAATATCGGTTTGATGCGCGCCGTCGATAAGTTTGAATATCGTCGTGGTTACAAATTTTCAACTTACGCAACTTGGTGGATTCGCCAAGCAATCACTCGCGCCATTGCCGATCAATCACGCACGATTCGTATTCCAATTCACATGGTTGAGACGATTAACAAAATCGTTAAAACTTCGCGCCAACTTACTCAAGAACTCGGCAGAACGCCAGATGCGCAAGAAATTGCGGATAAGCTTCTAATGCCAGTTGATAAGGTTCGTAAGGTTCTTCGTACTTCGAAAGATCCTGTGAGCCTTGAATCGCCAATCGCTGGTGGTGACGACGAAGAAAGTATCCTCGGAGATTTCATCGAAGACAAAACAGCGGTGCTTCCATTTGACGCCGCAGCCTATTTGAAGTTAAAAGACGTGACTGCGCAAATGCTTTCATCGCTAACTTCACGTGAAGAGCGAGTGTTGCGCATGCGCTTTGGTATTGGCATGGTAACCGATCACACACTCGAAGAAGTCGGCAAGCAATTCTCGGTAACTCGCGAACGTATCCGTCAAATTGAAGCGAAAGCTTTGAAGAAATTACAGCACCCAAATCGCGCGAAATTGTTTAAGAGTTTTTTGACCGACGTTTAGCTTTTCTGATTTTTTGTAGAATAAAAAAAGGCCTGACTCTCAAAAGGAGTCGGGCCTTTTTGCGTTTCGTCATTTGTAAAAGGATGAACAAGTAAATACGAAACTCTGGGGGGATTTGCAGAGTTTAGATTGGCAACTTGCTTTAAATCATCATCCTCGAGCAAGCGGGGATCCATTAAAAGTCGCGAGTGCTCGGTGAATTTTCCTAGATTCCCGATCCACAATTTCTAAGTCGCTTCGCTCCTAATAAATTGTAGGTCGGGAATGACGTTGGATTATTTGTGCATTATTTTTGTATCCAAAGCATAAATTTTCTCATCAATTCTCTGTTGCTGCCGTCATCTCTGAAATTAAATTCAAACGGATCATTTGTATCAAAAGCACCACTAAATCGAACGGTGAATTTTCCCGGATTCCCGATCCATAATTTCTAAGTCGCTTCGCTCCTAATAAATTGTAAGTTGGGAATGACGTTGGATTACTTGTGCGCTATTTTTTTATCCAAAGTACAAATTCTCTCATCGACTCTCTGTTGCCGCCGCTATCTCTGAAGTTAAATTCAAGCGGATCATTTGTATTAAAAGCGGCACTAAATCGAAATTTCTTGGATTCTAAAATTTGCAGCTGCTTCGCATTTTGTGTAGTGATACAGCGCATAAATAGTCATTCTTCTTGAGTCTAGTTTAACACATCGCGCATCGAGTAAAACCCAGGCTGTTTAGCTGTTCCCCAAATTGCCGCGCGGATTGCACCTTTGGCGAAAATATCGCGGCTGGAAGCTTTGTGAGTGAGTTCGATGCGTTCGCCATCTCCAGCAAAAATTACAGTGTGATCGCCAATGACATCGCCGCCGCGTAGAGTTGCGAAGCCGATTTCGCCTTTATTTCTTTTGGCATCTTTTCCAACTCTCGCCATTACAGCATTTTTTTGTAGTTCGATGTGACGACCTTGTGCAACTGCCGCACCTAGAGATAGAGAGGTTCCAGATGGGGCATCAACTTTATTTTTGTGATGCATTTCAACAATCTCGACATCGAAATCTTCGTGCAAAATTCCGGCAACTTTCTCGGTGAGATTCATTAATAAATTCACCCCGAGAGACATGTTTGAAGACCAAATAATTACCGTGTCTTTGGCATGCGAAGCGAATTGTTGTTTTTCATTTTCAGAAAAGCCGGTAGTGCCACAGACCAATACTTTCTTATGCTCAGCACATTTTTTGGCGATTTCCAAACTTAAAGCCGGTGAAGAAAAATCGATGATTGCGTCACAACTTTTTACGAATTGATCGAGGTTGGAAGTGGCTTGAGTATTTGTTTTTTCGAAGCCTAAAAATTCACCAAGATCTTCGCCAGAATTTTTACGCGCGAAGGCTGAAATAAGTTCAGCAACTGAGTCTTGTAAAACTAGGCCAGCAATGGTTCGGCCCATTCTTCCAGTAATTCCTGTTACGCCAATTTTCATAAAATTTCTTTGATTGAGTTGGTAATTTTTTTAAGATCAGACTTGGTGATTGTGAGTGCTGGCATTAGATAAAGACAACTACCAAATGGTCGCAAGAAAATTCCAGAAGCGATGAATTTTTTTCGCAGTTCGAGAATTTTTTCGAAGTTGCCTTCAACGTCAATAGCGCCAATAGCGCCGATGACACGTGGGTTTTTAAAATCTTGTAATTCCTTACGTAAAATCTTTTCAATTTCTGCGGTTTTTTCGGCGTAATTTCCTTGTTCGAATAAATCGAGCGAAGCATTCGCCGCGGCGCAAGCGAGAGGATTGCCCATGAAAGTTGGGCCATGCATTAAAGCGAGATCGAGTGAATTACCCAGAAATTTTTCGAAGATTTTTTTGGAAGTTAAAGTTGCAGCGAGGCCAACAGCTCCTCCAGTTAAGGCCTTACTAATAACTAAAATATCTGGCGTAATTTTTGCATGATCACAGGAAAATTTTTTCCCGGTGCGATAAAATCCAACGGCGCATTCATCGGCAATAAAAAGTATCTCATGCCTTTTGGCGATAACAAAAATTTCGTGCAAAATTTCAGGTTCGTAAAAAATCATGCCACCAGCGCACTGAACAAGAGGTTCAATAAAAATTCCGGCGAGAATTTTTTTATTTTTTTTCACAAAATCTTCAAAAACATCGAGATCATTTTTATTTCTTGGCAGATCGAGACAAAAATTATTCAGCAAAATTTTCTGAAATTTTTTATGCATGCCGAAAGAAAGATCGGCGAGAGACATTGCGCCCGTAGTGTCGCCGTGATAAGAATTTTTGAAGGAAATAAATTTTGTTTTTTCTTTCAATCCACAATTCAAGTGAAATTGCCAAGATATTTTCATCGCAACTTCTATCGCCACTGAACCGGAATCAGAAAAAAATACGCGATCCATCTGGGTAAATTTGCACAATCTTTTAGCCAACGTATAAGTTGGCTCTGTAGCAAATCCAGCCATCATGATATGAGGCAAAATTTTTGCCTGTTTAACGATTGATGAAGTTATATGAGGGTGATTGTAGCCATGAGCCATAGCCCACCAAGAAGAAATTCCATCAATTAAAACGCGACCGTCTTTTAAAAAAATTTTTGAACCAGCAGCGCCGACAACCTCAAGTTGAGGCAAGTGGTTTTGCATTTGTGTGTAGGGAAGCCAAATGTGCTCGGTCATTAGTAATTTATTTTTTCTTTTATCGTGAGCGAAAGTGAACTATCTCATGAAATTATTCACTTAGCTTGGGATGAAAAACAGTCTTAAAATGCGCTACAAACTTACAATCGAATATGATGGATCGAAATACTGCGGCCTGCAGAGGCAGCCTTGCATCACACAAAAAGGTATCGAGGAAGTTTTAGAAAGGGCGATTTTTTCTTTAACGCAAGAAGAGGTAAAAATTATTTATTCAGGTCGAACAGATTCCGGAGTTCACGCTTTAGGGCAGGTTGTTCATTTCGATCTTAAGAAAAAATTTCTAGATTATGCCATGCTCGCCGGACTCAATAATTATCTGCGTGGAGAGGATATATCAGCTCGCATTTGTGAGTTAGTTGATGAAAATTTTCACGCACGTTTCTCTAGTAAAAAACGTCATTATCGCTACCGAATTATTAATCGTTACTCTCCATTAATTCTTGAAAGAAATCGTGCGTGGCAAGTGGCGCGAAATCTTGACGTTAAAGCGATGAAAAACGCTGCGAAATTTTTAGTTGGTCAGCATGATTTTACATCTTTTCGCGATTCGCAGTGCCAATCCTCATCGCCAATTAAGACGCTAGATCGCATTGAAATTACACAAAATGGTGAAGAAATTACGTTTGATTTCAGCGCGAAATCATTCCTTCATCATATGGTGCGAAATATTGTGGGAACCCTTGTTTATGTAGGGCATGGGAAAATTTCTGCTGAAGAAATGAAGGCGATTCTAGCGGCAAAAGATCGAACGAAATCTGGACCAAATGCTCCGGCTTATGGGTTGTATTTTGTTTCAGTCGATTACTGAGAATTAAGTTAAGAACACTCTGAATAACCCACAAATTCCTCACCACGTAACTGAGATTTTTTAAGTTTTTCAAATCCAAAAAATTCCTTCAGTTTTTACTGTAATTCTCTCGCAAGATCAGCCGATATTCTAGCCAATTTTGTTGCTTTTAGGGCTCTTTGTGAATGATTGTGGCTGCAAGGGGCAATCATTTCTTGTTTAGGTTTGAATTGGTATCGACATCAGTAGCATCGGTTGTTTTTCTTGTTAGAGCTCTTCTGGATCACAAGATTTATCCTTGTTCTTGGTGATGGCTGGAGCTTTGATTAGTGCGGCATCAAGTTAAGCCCCTAAACACGAGACCAATCTTTGACAAAAACCATAACCCAATCTCAAAAACCCTGCTGTGTAAAATAACCGAATACTTTCGCGCCAAACAGATTAAGTGGTCATGGATCTTGTCTTAACTAACAACGAAATGCCCGCCATTTTTCCGAGAAGTCGCGATTGGCTCTGCAATTGTTGTCGATGAGTCGCGATGCATGGTTGTGGCTGGAATTTCAAAATTCCGCAACAAGACAACAAGACTTGAGGCCCGCAATGTTGGGACACCGTCGTTTTCAGCCTTACTCTTATCAATAATTTTTGTTGTTAATTTATAGAGATCTTCTGGGCTTAGTCCCTTCACGTCGTCTAATGCCTGTTGATCTTCAATTTCAGGAAAATTCGTTGCAATCCTTTCAAAATCAGCGGCCAAAGATTCTGATTTACTAACCAGGTTTGTAACAAGACTGTTTCTTGCCAATACTTCTTGCCTAGCGTCTTGATGGTTCAACAAATCAAAAAATCTCCGATTTGCTGAAATCTCCACTTCATTTTGTGGAACTCCTAAATCAGTCAAATATCTGACATGCCAAGACTTGAGATCTTTGAGATTCTTATAATCCTCAATACCAGCTCCTAAAATATCGTTATTTTCTTGGTTTATTTGATTGTTGGGATTTCTTTGGTTGAAACTTGTAATGATTGAATTTCTTAGTTCTCCCTCAGGAAGAGCAACTGCCAGAAGGATCGAGACTTCTCCGTCTAAGTTTCGAAGCGCTGGATGACTCAATTGATCTTGCACTATTTGCCAATCTAAACCGTTGCGAGATAGAAGGGCTAAAACGGTTTCTGTGTGGCCCCTTTGAGCAGCAATCATCAAAGCCGTGAAGCCATTATATAAGCCATCAGAATTTGCTGCGTTAACATTAATTCCATCGCAAGATAGCAGGGCTGAAACGATTTCTGCGTGGCCATTATAAGCAGCAAGTCCCAAAGCCGTGGCGCCATCACATAATGCTGCGTTAACATTAATTCCATCGCAAGATAGCAGGGCTGAAACGATTTCTGCGTGGCCATTACCTGCAGCAGATGCCAAAGCCGTTTCGCCATTAGATGCTGCTGCGTTAACATTAGCTCCTCGATTCAATAATTCAGCAACGGTTTCTGTGTGGCCCCTTTGAGCAGCAATCATCAAAGCCGTGAAGCCATCAGATGTTACTGCGTTAACATCAGCTCCTCCTCGATCCAATAATTCAGCAACGATTTGGGCGTGGCCATTTTGAGCGGCAAGCATCAAAGCCGTGGTGCCATCATTTTTTGCTGCGTTAACATTAATTCCACCGCGAGATAGAAGATCTAAAACAATTTCTGTATGGCCATTTTGAGCGGCAAGCATCAAAGCCGTGCCGCCGCCATTAGATTTTAATCCGTCAACTTCAAGTCCATGACGTAGAGCAGCAATTGTTAAAGCTGACATGTCATCATCAAATGATGTTACTGTGTCAACATTAGCTCCTTGATTCAATAATTCAGCAACGGTTTGGGTGTGGCCATTTTTAGCGGCAATCATCAAAGCCGTGACGCCATCAGAATTTGCTGCGTTAGCACCAGCTCCTTGAACCAATAATCCAGCAACGGTTTGGGTTAATCCATTTTCATCCTGAGCTTCCCCTCGAGGATTTCCTGCGGCGGTGATTAGTAGTGAATTTAAGGCTTCTTGTAAGATAGGAGATGCTGCCAAAGTAGGGGTATTTTTCATAAAGATCTAATAACGGATTTGGGTTAAACTTTAAGACTTATTATTGTTTTTGCGTGTCAGCAACCAGCCTTAAAACTTTTTTGCTCCAGAGCTTGCGACCGAAACAAATCAACAAATGAAACACAAGGATTAACTTTTTACGAACCAGAAAAAGTATTTAAAAACCCCTCCTCGCCTAATGACAAGAAGGGGCTAAATATTAATTATTTTTTGTTAGAAGTTTCGGCGCTTTTTTCGTCAATTTCTTTCAACTCTTTTTGTAATCTCTCTTTTTTCTCGGCCATTCTTTTTTTGTGTGCTGCTTCCCTTTCTTGTTTCAATGAATCCATCGATGCTTTCTTTTGCTCGTGACATTTTTCTGCATCTTCTTTTTTAGTTGCTGAGCTGATGCATGAAATTGCGGCATCAATAGCAGATTTTTCTTTGTTTAAATGTCCAAGCATTTCTGTCTTGTGAGCGGCAAATTTTTCACCACTTTTTTCACCACTTTTTTCTTCTTGCGCCTGAGCAGACATGCTTGCGAATAGAGTTAGTGATAGTCCAAGGATTGTAGTTTTGATTTTCATAAATTGATTATTTTTAAGTTAAGATGCGGTTCAAAGAATAGATTTTTGGTTAAGATTGCAAGAAATCTAACTCCTGCCCATTTGCTTTAATTTTCACTTCTTGTCCATCCGAAATTTCTCCGCGCAGAATTTTTTCCGCTAAAATATTTTCGATGTCACGCTGGATAACGCGCTTGAGTGGGCGCGCTCCGTAAGTGGGGTCAAAGCCTTTTGCAGCTAAATAACTTTTCGCTGATTTGTCTAGGGTGAGCCTAATATTTCTGATCATCAATCTCTTAACAAGCCTTGCGAATTGTGTCTCGACAATGCCTTCCATATTTTCACGACTGAGTTTATTGAAGAGAATAATCTCATCCAAACGGTTCAGAAATTCAGGACGGAAATGGCCGCGAACAACCTCCATTACATTTTCGTGCACCTCTTCAACTTTTTGGTCTTCACCCAAATCATTCAAAAATTGTGAGCCAAGATTTGAAGTTAGAATAATTATTGTGTTGGTGAAATTTACGACATGGCCTTGCGAATCAGTCAGGCGGCCGTCGTCAAGCACTTGCAGCAAAATGTTGAAAACATCGTGATGCGCTTTTTCAACCTCATCAAATAAAATTACTTGGTAAGGACGACGACGAACTGCTTCGGTTAACACGCCACCTTGTTCAAAACCAACATATCCTGGAGGCGCTCCTATTAAGCGCGCAACGGCATGTTTTTCCATGAATTCACTCATGTCGATGCGCAGCAGTGCTGATTCATCATCAAAAATAAATTCTGCGAGGGCTTTGCAAACTTCTGTTTTGCCGACGCCGGTTGGTCCTAAAAATAAGAATGATCCAACGGGGCGATTTGGATCTTGTAACCCGGAACGCGAACGGCGCACCGCATCGGAAATCGCCTTAAGCGCGGCACCTTGACCAACAACACGCTGTTCAAGAAGAGATTCCATTTTGAGTAATTTTTCTTTCTCGCCAGAGAGAATTCTATCAACAGGAATTCCGGTTGTGCGCGCAACAATTGCCGCAATATCATCTTCAGAAACCGCCTCGTGAACAATGTTATTCGACACAGAGCTATCAAGGTTCAGAAGCTCTTTTTGTAATTCAGGAATTTTGCCGTAAGAGAGTTCACCAGCTTTTGCTAAATTGCCTTCACGCTGCGCTTTTTCAAGTTCAAATTTACTTGCTTCAATTTTGCTTTTTAGCTCATTGATTTTGCCGCGTTTCATTTTTTCAGCCTGCCACAAACTTCCCATTTCTGTCGATCTTTTTTCGAGTGAAGTAAGTTCGAAATTGATTTTGATTAAGCGATCTTTTGAAGCTTTGTCGTCTTCTTTTTTTAAGGCCTCAGCTTCGATTTTAAGTTGAATAATCTTGCGATCGATTTCATCGAGTTCTGTTGGCTTTGAATCGAGTTCAATCTTTAAAGAGCTCGCGGCTTCATCAATTAAATCGATTGCTTTATCCGGCAAAAATCTATCGGTGATATAGCGATGAGAGAGCGTTGCTGCTGCGACTAGAGCAGAGTCTTTAATTCTAATTCCGTGATGAACTTCGTATTTTTCTTTGATGCCGCGCAGAATTGAAATCGTGTCTTCAACAGTTGGCTCTTCGGTGTAGACCGGTTGAAAACGTCGTGCGAGAGCGGCATCTTTTTCGATATATTTTCTGTATTCATCCAAAGTTGTTGCGCCAACGCAATGAAGCGTGCCACGAGCTAAAGCAGGCTTTAATAAATTCGATGCGTCCATCGATCCTTCAGTTTTTCCGGCGCCAACTAAAAGATGAAGTTCATCAATAAAGAGAATCACGCCCTCATTATTTTCGACCTCATTCAATACTGCTTTTAAACGCTCTTCAAACTCGCCGCGAAATTTTGCGCCCGCTATTAATGCGCCCATATCGAGTGACATCAGACGTTTATCCTTAAGGCTTTCTGGCACATCGCCATTTATGATTCTTTGGGCTAGTCCTTCGACGATTGCAGTTTTACCAACGCCAGGTTGACCAATTAAAACCGGATTATTTTTTGTACGGCGCGAGAGAACTTGCATGGTGCGGCGAATTTCTTCGTCGCGACCGATGACGGGGTCAATTTTTCCTTCACGTGCTTTTTTGGTGAGATCTTGTGCGTATTTTTCGAGTGATTGGTAAGTTGATTCTGCCGAGGCAGAGCTTGCTTTTTTTCCAGCACGAATTTTTTGAATTGCGGCGCGCAGTGCTTGCACAGTGACCCCAGACATCTTTAAAACTTTTGCTGCTTCATTTTTTTCATCTTCCAAAATTGCTTGAAGCAGACGTTCAACAGTAACGAATTGATCAGAATTTTGATCAGAAATTTTTTCTGCGAGTAAGAAAATTCGGGCTAATTCTTGCGAGAGAGAAATTTGTCCGGCACCGCTGCCTTCAACTTTTGTAATGCAATCAAGAGCCTGCTTTATTTCGCCACTTAAAATCTGAATATTGCCGTCGCAAAGATGAATAAGTTTTTGTACAAGATCATCTTGATCTGAAAGCATCGCCGCAAGCAAATGTTCAGGGAGAAACTTTTGGTGACCACGTCCTAAAGCCAGTGTTTGCGAGGCTTGAAGGATTGACTGAGTTTTCTCAGTGTAGCGTTCGAGATTCATAATTAGTTACCTATAAGTTAAGCGTCATTCCTGCAAAAGCGACAATCGAAGAAAATTCCAGTAACGTTGAAAAGCCTTCTTGATCAAAGCCTTTCACAAAAAACTAAAGGTGAAAGATCGGAAATAATTACAGAACCGAATTGGTAAATTTTACAGGGATGGCAAAAGTAGTTTTGTCTTGCGGGGAGTGAATTTACTTAGCATTCGCAATCAACGACAACAAGGCCATGCGAATAAAAACTCCGTAATTGGCTTGGGCAAAATATTTTGCTTGCGGCAGCTCATCAATTTCTGGATCGATTTCGCCGGTGCGCGGCAAGGGGTGAAGAACAATCAAATCTTTTTTCCCTTGGGCTAAAAGTTTTTTATTCACACAATAAACATCATTCGCTTTGGTGAGTTTATCTTTGTCGAAGCGTTCAAATTGAGTGCGAGTGACGTAGAGAATGTCGAGATCTTTTATCGCACCTTCCAAATCTGATGTCTCTTCGATCTTACAGCCATGTTGCTCAAAATCTTTTTTGCTTTTTGCCTCAAGTGCCAAAGATGCGTGAGAAATCAAAGTGAAATGATTTTTAGAATAACGCGTAAGTAGCTTCATCATTGAATGCACAGCGCGACCATGCTTTAAATCGCCAAGCACGCCGATGCGTAAATTATCTAGTTTTTTCTTCTCGCGAAAAATTGTGT